>CAZDHN010000225.1:0-9091 GCA_964505115.1 uncultured Planctomycetaceae bacterium | reverse complement strand
GCTTGCTCTATCCGTGTTTCATCCGTGGCTCGGTTTCATCGTACCGGAAGGCCGTAAACGGTTACGAATCGTTGATCCGGCCGGCTGTTATGCTGAAGCATAACCTACAAGACTTCGGCTGCAATGCCCACACGATACGCTTTCCGGCGGCGGCGTTCAACCGACCACCCCGAAAACTGCCTGACGGGCAGGTATCCTACGGTCTTTGTGGCGTTGGCTGGGTCGCTGTGGTATTCTGTAGTGGTAGTTTCGCCATCCCTGCACCCCACCAGCCCACCGAGGTTTCCCGTGTTGAATTTTCATCGTGCAAAGCTTGATAGACATCTTTTTACACTGGCGATCGGTCTAATCATCTCACTTTCCCTTTGCAGTCCCGCCCGGGCAGAAAACTGGCCTGCATGGCGTGGTTCGGAAGGCACGGGCGTTAGTAGTGAGAAAGGCTTGCCGGTGGCTTGGAGCGAAGGGCTGGGCGTCGCTTGGAAATGCCGGCTGCCAGAGTGGGGCACCAGCACGCCGATCATCTGGGGCGACGCCATCTTTCTTACCAGCCACGTCGACGACAAGCGGCTGCTGCTGCTGAAGGTCGACAAGCCGACGGGCAAAATCGTTTGGACGCGGCAGGTGGGAACCGCCGCGGCGCCGCGAATGCCGTTGGGGCGAAAGAGCGAGGAGCAACGTCGGCACCAGATGTTCCACAAGACCCAGACCATGGCCAGCCCCTCGCCAGTCACCGACGGCCGGCTGGTGATCGTCCATTTCGGCAACGGCGACCTGGCGGCCTACGACTTCCAGGGCGAGCGGCTTTGGCATCGCAACTTGCAGGAGGATTTCGGCCCGTACACGATCTGGTGGGGACACGCCAATAGCCCCATTCTTTGCGGCGATTTGGTCATCTCGGTCTGCATGCAGGATTCGTGCGCCGATTTGCCGGGCGAGCCGTCGCCCAGCTACGTGATCGCGCACGACAAGCTGACCGGCCGGCAGGTCTGGAAGACCATGCGAATGACCGGCGCCAAGGCCGAGCACTGCGATTCATACGTCACGCCCCTGTTGTGGACCAACGGCGACCGGCTGGAGATGCTCGTGATGGGCGGCGAGATGCTCGACGCTTACGACCCGGCCAGCGGACGCCAACTCTGGCATCTGCCCGAGCTGTTGGGTAACCGCGTAATCACCGGTCCGACGACCGCGCACGGCATGATCTACACGACTCGCGGCATGCGTGGTCCGCTAGTGGCGGTTAAGCCCGGCGGCGACGGGAAGCGTCCTTTGACCGACATTGTCTGGCGCTTCGACCAGGGCACGCCCGACTCGCCCTGCCCCGTCGTCTGGGGTGAACTGCTCTTCACGGTATCCGACCGGGGTATCGCCCGATGCCTCGACGCCCTGTCGGGCCGCCTGCTTTGGAAGGAGCGTTTGAAGGGTGCCTATCGGGCGTCGCCGTTGGCCGCCGAAGGTCGGGTCTACTTCGTCAACATGACTGGCCTGTGTACGGTCGTTTCGGCCTCGACTCGTTTCGATCGGCTGGCGGAGAATCAGCTCGACGACGACACCATCGCCTCGCCCGTCCCCTCGGCCGGCCGCCTATTCATTCGCGGCCAGAAGTCGCTGTACTGCCTGAAGAAGTAGGAGAGGGAAGGAAAAGCGGAAAGCTGAAAGCGGAAAGGGGAAACGTTGCGTGGAGATGTCAAGCTCCCAAAGAAACACGGCCGACAAACAAGCCATACCAACGTCCTCGACAAACCACTGCTGGCCGAATGCCAGAAACACGACCGTCGTGGCAATGTCGAGCCAGAGTTCTATCTCGGCGCTGATGCGGCTCTCCATTCCCATCGAGTAGCACGGGGTCGACTAGCTATCCAGTTAAACCGCAAATCCCCAGGCGTGGGGGTGCCCTTGTAAAACCTGGGTAAACGTTTGGTGAAATATGGGTGAAATGTGGTAGTTCTGGGCCGTTGTTGGCGTCGATCCGCTTGACGCCGGGGCAGAATGCCCGATGATGTTCCCTGAGGGACGGGTGCGTGGCGGCTTGTCGCTAACCAAACGGTCGAGCATTTCTCCGTGACGGACACCGCAGCCGGCGCCTAGGCGCTCCTGTTAAGGCAGGCCTTCAAGTTAATTTGGGGCGTGAGGATCTCGCCGCTTTTGGAGGCGCGAGAAGTTGACGGGAACTGGCATGTTGGACTGTTCATTGGAAAATACCCACTCTTTTCATATACCCGTGATGGGAAGCGGTTTCACGATCGACTCGGCAATGCACGTGGCCAGGTACGGTATTTCGTCCGCCATGTCGCTGGTCGATGACACGCTGATCGAGGGCATGCGGAAGTACCATTGCGAGCACGCGGGTGAACCGTACGAGGCCATCACCGCCAAGAGCGAAGACGCGCGCGCTCGGCGAATGACGGCCTATCTGAACCTTCTCGATCGGCTGGTCGCCCGGCAGGTCGAAGAGCTAAGGGCTTCACCCTTCGAGCCGGGAAGCGAAATCACTCGCTACCATGAAATGCTGCCGGACTCGCCCGGCAAACATGCCTATCGCGAAATGCTGGCCAACGACGACCCGAAAGAGAAGGCGTGGCTCCAATCGGAGCTTCGCCGTCAGGTCGTGCCAGGCACTATCGACGTGAATATCATGTCGAAGGGCGACCGCGAACTCTATTGCGACGGCCAGAAGCTGCCGGCCAAATTCACCGAGGCTTCCGCCGCTTTGCGCGGATTCGCCAATAGCACGCTGCGCTCCTCAATCATCCTCTCGGCCGGCTTCAATCCGCGGCTGTACGGATACCTGGCCAAGTTCGACGACTTCTTCCCCGACGAAAACGGGGAACTCAAAAAGAAAATCGTCCTCAAGGTGAGCGACTACCGGTCGGCCGTCATCCAGGGCAAGTTTCTCGCCAAGCGCGGGCTTTGGGTGTCGGAGTACCGTATCGAGTCGGGACTCAACTGCGGTGGGCACGCATTCGCCACCAAGGGCCTGCTGATGGGACCCATCCTCGAAGAGTTCAAGCAAAGACGCGACGAACTGATCGAGAAACTCCACGCCGTTTACAAACGGGCGCTGGCCGGCGCCGGCCGCATGCCGATAGAATTGCCGATGCCCGTGCGGATCACCGCCCAGGGTGGAATCGGCACGGCCGAAGAAGACCGTTTCCTGATGGAGCACTACGAGCTTGACGCCACCGGCTGGGCAACACCGTTCCTGTTCGTGCCCGAGGTAACCAATGTCGACGATGTTACCCTCGACAAACTCCTGGCCGCCAGTAGCGACGACGACAACGTCTTCCTCAGCGATTCCTCGCCGTTTGGGCTGCCCTTCTGGAACCTGCGGAACTCGGGCAGCGAAGAGGCGCGACGCGCCCGTATCGCCAAAGGCCGGCCGGGAAGCGCGTGCTTCAAGGGGCATTGCATGCTCTATAACGTCGAGTTCACCGACGTGCCCATCTGTACCGCCTCGCGACAATATCAGAAACTCAAGCTGGCCGAACTGGCCGAGTTGGACCTGCCGGAAGAGCAACGCAAGGCGATCGAGGAGGCCGCGTTGGGTAAATCGTGCATCTGCAACGATCTGGGCGGCGGCGCGGCGATTAAGCACGGTATCAACCCCGACGCCACGCCCGCCATCTGCTGCGGACCCGGCACGGTCGATTTCTCAAGGATCGCCTCGCTGGAAGAGATGGTCGATCATATCTACGGGCGGGCGTCGTTGCTGACGAACGACGATCGGCCGCACATGTTCATCCGCGAGTTCTCGATCTATCTCGATCACCTTCGCAGCGAGATAAAGAAGTGCGAGCAGGGCCTGATCTCGCTTGCGCCGGATTATGTCCAGGAGTTCAAGGCAAATCTGCTCGACGGCGTCGAGTACTACCGTCGCCTGGCCGACGAGTTCGACGCTCCTCAACGAACCAGCTTCCTCGCCGCTCTGGAGAAACTCCACGCCACCATCGAGCCCCTTTCCTGCACCGTGGCCGAGTAACTACTTGAAGGCTAGCCGGGGAGAAGGATCACGCAGAGACGCCAAGGGGCGAAGACGCAAAGAAGCATGACGAAATCTTTGGATGGAGTCTAGCTTGAGTAGCGGTCGCTGCCCCGTTGGTTTAAGTTGGGTTCCTTATGCGATGAAGAACCGTCAACTGACGGATACCGATATCCGTATGAGTCCTCCTCCCTCTTCTTCCTTCCTTCGCGTCTTTGCCCCTTCGCGTCTTTGCGTGAGCTTCTCCGCGCAAGAATCTTCCTCAACCCGATTCCGGCAGGAACGTTGGCAGGATGACGCCGGTCGGCCGTTGGTACTCGCCGCGGACCTGGCTGAAATGGAACTCGCAATTCTTCGCGCCCAGGTCGTACATCGGACCGACAATCTCTTCGCAATCGACGGGCACGATGAACAGCGGTGTGCGGCCCTTGCGGTAATTCAGTTCGGCGATCAGCAGGGCCAGCGCCTGATCGGTCGTTCGAGCCACGCCGGGCCCGACCGCGCAGAGACCGTCCGGTCCGACCGAAACCATGAACCCGTCAATCGGTCCGTCGTCTTGTTGGTAGACCGAAGCGTGCCAGAAACCGTCCTGGTTCTCGATGAAATAACGATAGTCCTTGTCGCGGCGGATGCCGGCAACCTCCATCTCCAGCGCGGCCATCGCCTCGATGTCGTCCAGCGTGGCCGCGCGCACGTGCTCGGCGCCGGCCGGCTGATGGTCGAGACCCTGCTCGGGCACGGTGATGTACATATCCTGAAACGTCTGACGCGGCACGAACCCGGCCCGAGTGTACAGTGAGAACGAATCCAGGTTCATCGCGCTGGAGATCAGCCGTAGCGGCTTCTGCTGGCTCTCGGCGATGCCCACGATATGATCCAAGAGCGACCGGGCGACGCCTTGGCCGAAGTAGTTGGGATGCACGTTCATAATCCCCAGTGAGACGTGGGTTGGCCGGGGGTGATAGAAACAGGAGCCGGCCAGCCGGCCCGTCGCCTTGCTGACGGCCACGATTCCGTACCCAGCGTCGAGCTTTTCGTAGACATCGAAAAACACGCCCGTCACCACGTGCCCGTCGGGAAAGACGCAGGGCAGTCCCCGGGTTTGATACCAGGTGTTAGTGGAAACGGCTATCAGATCGGCCACCTCGGACCGATCGGCCGGTTCCATCTTGCGAATGTCGACTTCACTCATTGCAGGCGTTCCTTATCTAGCGAACTTTCCAATCGTGCGGTAGCTCAACACGGACGACTTGAATATAATGCGAAGATACGTCCGGTGGAAGTACCCCGGCACGAAAGGTGATGATATGTCGTATCGCGAAGCGCGAGAGTTTCTGGCCAAGCACACCCGGCTCGTTGAGCTGACCAACGACGACGGCGCCCGGGTGGCCATCTGCCCCGAGTGGCAGGGGCGCGTGATGACCTCGACCTGCGGCGGCATCGACGGGCCGAGCTTCGGGTTTATCAATCGGCCGTTCATCGAGGCGGGCAAGCTCGACGAGCGGTTCAACAACTACGGGGCGGAGGAGCGAATGTGGCTCTCGCCCGAGGGCGGACAGTTCAGCCTCTGGTTCAAGCCGGGCGCCAAGCAGAATCTCGATAACTGGTACACGCCGCCGGCCGTCAACGAGGGGGCCTGGAAAGTAACCTCCTCCTCCGCCGATCCGTTCTACCGGCTCGTCAAGCGGATGCAATTCCAAAACGCCTCGGCGACGCAGTTTGATTTGGCGGTAACGCGCGACGTCCGTCTGCTCGGCAGGGCGGATATCGGCAAGCTGTTCGGCGAGGATGCCGCAAAAATGGTTGGGGCTGACGGCGTGAAAAGCGTCGGCTACGAAACGGCCAACACAATCGTCAACCGGGGCCGGCCGATGAGCAAGGAAACGGGGCTCGTCTCCATCTGGATACTCGGCATGCTCCAGGCCGGCGCGGAAACGGTCGTCATCGTGCCGTACAAGCCGGGCGATACGACCGCACTGGGGCCCGTGGTCAAGTCGGACTATTTCGGGACCATCCCTCCGGATCGGCTCGAGATTACTTCCCAGGCGATTCTGCTTCGCGGCGACGCCCAATTCCGCTCGAAGATCGGCACGTCACGGCGCCGGGCGCGAAACGTGCTCGGCTCGATCGACTTCGCGGCCGGCGTGCTGACCGTCGTCCATTTCAGCATGCCGGACGATCCCACCAGACACGATTACTTGAACAACATGTGGGAAGTGCCGCAGCGGCGGCCGTTCGTGGGCGACGTGGCCAACGCCTACAACGACGGCCCGCCGGCGCCCGGCGCCAAGGGCCTGGGCGAGTTCTACGAGATCGAGTCGCTCTCGCCGGCTGCCGCGCTGGCCACCGACGAGTCGCTCACCCATCACCATCGCACCATCCACATCCAGGGCGACGCGGCAACCCTGGCCAAACTCGCCAAACAGATACTCGGCGTGGAACTCGAATCCGTCCGCAAGCAGATGGCGGGGAAGTGATGGCACATGTAAAACGAAACCAGGCCCGAAGGAATGCGCTACTGTATACTGGACACGGTCAATTCAGGCCCGAAGGGCCGCGCTATCATAGCCCAGGGCGCAGCCCTGGGTATGCGTGGTAGCGCCCAATCGGAAAGCCCCAACGGGGCGCGCTAAGGGGAGGAGACACGACATGCCACAATCCCTGGCCAACGTCATTCTGCATTTGGTGTTCAGCACGAAAAACCGCTACCCCTGGCTCCAGACGACAGATGTCCGCGAGGAACTTTACAAATACCTGGCCACAATACTGAAATCCCTTGAATCGTCGGCCATTCTTATCAATGGCGTTTCGGATCACGTACACGTTTTGTGTCGTTTGTCGCGCAATTATGCCATCAAAACGATCCTTGGCGAGATCAAGGCCGATTCGTCGAAGTGGATCAAGACGAAAGGAGCAGCGTACGCCGATTTCCATTGGCAGGCGGGTTATGGTGCGTTTTCCGTTAGCCAATCCAAGGTCGACGACGTGAGAAATTATATACTGGAGCAGGAACGGCACCACCGACGCATGACATTTCAGGATGAGTTTCGCGAGATGTGCCTGCGACATGAAATCGAAATAGATGAACGATATGTTTGGGACTGACGCGAGGTTGGAGTTAGCGCGCCCCTTTGGGGCTTGTCGCGTGGGGGTGAACGGCTTACCCAGGGCTGCGCCCTGGGCTATGATAGCGCCGGCCCGTTGGGCCTCCCTTCGCTGCGCTCAGCCGCCAC
This sequence comes from uncultured Planctomycetaceae bacterium, assembly GCA_964505115.1. Classification (GTDB taxonomy): domain Bacteria; phylum Planctomycetota; class Planctomycetia; order Pirellulales; family Thermoguttaceae; genus CAZDHN01. The sequence continues at coordinate 1,879 of CAZDHN010000225.1, read as the reverse complement.
ACACATGCCGGAAAATCCCGGCCGCTAAATGATCAAAAACACCCGCACAAGATGCTTATACAATAATCAACCCAAGGAAACAGTCCCTTGTCTGAAACCACATTACCGCCCGAGGAACCCCGGAAGAGTCTCGACAGCGAGTCAACCGAGATGAACCCGCGCGAGTTGGCCGAGGCGAAACGCTACGGCCGGCAAGGGTTGGTTTGCGATCTGGCCGATCGGGCTCTGGACATCGCCTTTCTGGCGGCGGCCGCAATACTGCTGGCCCGGCCTATCGACGCCTGGCTGGCCGGCTGGCCGTTGCTGGAAGGCTCTTGGACGCTGCGGCTGGTAGCCCTCTATCTGATTGTGCTGGGGCTGCACGTCTGCGTCTCGTTCCCGCTTTCCTACTACTCGGGCCACGTCTTGGAGCACCGCTACAAGCTGAGCACGTTAAGTTTGTCGGGCTGGCTCTGGCGCTACGCGAAGCGGATCGGGCTGGGCGGCCTGTTCAACCTGGCGATATACGTGGGCCTGTTCTGGCTGATTTGGACCACCGGAGCCTATTGGTGGCTTTGGGCGGCCGCCGCCTCGTTCGTCGTGATGGTCGTGATTGGGCAACTCACGCCGGTGCTCATCATACCACTCTTCTACAAGACCGAACGGCTCGATCATTCAGAATTGGAGGACCGCATGGCCCGGCTGTCCGAAGGGACCGGGCTGTCGATCGAAGGCGTCTACCGAATGGCACTCAGCGAGGAGACCGTCAAGGCAAACGCCATGCTGGCCGGACTGGGTCGGACTCGCCGCGTACTCTTAAGCGATACGCTCCTGGAACAGTTCGAGCCGGAGGAGATCGAGGTCATCTTCGCCCACGAGATCGGGCATCACGTCTTCCGGCACATCCGTAAGATGATCGTGCTGGGTATCGTCTACTGCGCGGCCGGGCTCTGGCTGTGCGACCGGCTGATCGACGCCTGGGTCGTTTACTCGGAGGGCCATTTCGATTACGCCACGTTGCCCGTCTACACGCTGCCCATGCTGACGCTGATCCTGACCCTGTTCGCCATGCTGATCGAGCCGATCCAGAACGTGATAAGCCGCGGCTACGAGCGTCAGTGTGACGCTTACGCTTTGGAGCGAACCGGCTCGACGGAAGCCTACCGGTCGGCCTTTCAGAAGCTGGCCAAGCTGAACAAAGACGACCCGGACCCGCACCCCTTGGAAGTCTTCCTCTTCCACGGCCACCCCCCCATTGCCCAGCGCCTGGCAATGGCCGACCGCGAGCCGCTGGCCGACGAATAACTTGGACCTCGTTACGATGCTTTGCGTCGTAACGCGCGCTTGGCCGCTTTGCGCCCTACGGCAAGTTACGCTTCAGCGACGCGAAACATGGGAACGAGGTGCGTTTTCCGGTCGCAGGCGACCGGGCTAACTGCTACCGGCATCTGAACCAGACCCATATTCCCACCGTATTTCCTACCGGGGTGACGGACGCATGGCACGGCAGAGACATACACTTCAGTATGTGGCAACCGGGGCAATTTCCACGAAACCTGCTGTTTCTGTTCGTTATCGGCCGAACGCAACGGGCGGTCAGGCTGACGCCGCTCGAGCGCCGGGTCGTGCGCCTGCACTCGTTGGGTTGCGACGATCGCCAGGCGGCCGCAATCCTGGGCAGAACGGTCGACTCGATTGCCCGATCCAAGACCCGAGCGCTGAAGAAGTCGGGCGTCCACGACCTGGCCGCTCTGAGGCGCTGGGCCAACGGGCACGGAATCTCTCCGCCCGACGACCACCTCAGCCCCAGCGAACTGTTCATGCTGCACCCATGTGTCTAGCCCACATTTCTCACCAGCCATCTACTGCGAGGCCGGAAGTCCAGCCGTGGCTGCGTCGT
>CAZDHN010000224.1:0-9113 GCA_964505115.1 uncultured Planctomycetaceae bacterium | reverse complement strand
GCATTTTCACCGAACGTGGCGGTGGCGGCGGCGGATATGCCGGCGCGGGCGGCAACGCGCCCAACAGCGGCGGCGCGGGCGGGGTCGTCTACGGCGATCTTGCCATGACCGAATTGTACGGCGGCAGCGGCGGCGGTGGAAGCCAGCGCCAAAGCTATGGCGACAGTACCCGGGGCGGCGGCGGTGGTGGTGGCGCCTTGGAACTGGTCGCCGTTGACCGGCTGAGTCTCGGCGTCGGTCTGTCGGCCGTCGGCGGTACCGACGGCGGCGCTGCGGCTACCTACCGATGTGGCGGTGGCGGCGGAAGCGGTGGCGGAATCATTCTGGCGGCCGATTGGATCAACTTCGATGGCACCGTCGACGTCAGTGGCGGCGACGGTGGCATTAGCAGCGACGTCAACCGGACCGGTGGCGGCGGTGGCGGCGGGCGGGTTGCCTTCTATGCCGATGCCTTCACCGGAACCAGCGATACGGGTGCCGACATCGATCTCAGCGGCGGCCAGGGACCGGGAAATGCGTTCGACGGCGCCGACGGAACATTCTACCGGGGACTCTTCCCGCACGACACGGCCACCACGCTAACCGCTGTTCAGGACAACTACATCTATTGCGGTCCGAATGCCGATAAGGTCATGGGAAGCGACGGCAGTTCCAAGACGATGGAAGTCAAGAACGACCCTGGCGGCGATCCGGGGACCTACTCGCGTAAGATTTATATCAAGTTCGATTTGACCGGCGCCGATTTCAGCCCCAACGCCGAGGCTATCTTCAAGTTCACGCAAGCAAACTACTCCGGCGATGGTATCGACAACGGTACGCTGGCCATATTTGGGCTTGATGCCGGTTTTGTCCCCAGCGGTGTTGAGTTGGACACCGATTGGGCGGAGAACTTGGTCACCTGGAATAAGGCGCCGGGCAATTCGGACACGAGCGCCGAGTTCGACGCCGCCGACGCGACTTTGATCGGCACGGCAGACTTCAAAGCCAACGACCCCTCCGACAACGGCACTCAGCATTGGCTGACGATTAGCCACATAGGCGATTTCCTCCAGGCCGACAACAGCCTCACGCTGATGATCGGCATGCAATCGCAGACCCTCGACCAGTGGCTCGGCATCGGCTCTTCGGAAAATTCCCTGGCCGCCTACCGGCCCTTGCTCGAATTGAGCGTCGTCGTCCCCGAACCGTCCGGCATCGCCCTGGCCCTGTTCGGGTTGCTGGCGCTAGTGGGTTGCCGTCGCGGGCGGAAGTGATTTGTGATTTATGATTTCAGATTTATGATTTCAGATTTGAAATTGTGGAAAATCGAGGTCATGGAAATGAGATCGCACACTAACAACAATCTGAAATCTGAAATCCGAAATCTGAAATCCGGGTTCACCCTGGTCGAGCTCCTGGTGGTGATAACCATCATCGGCATCCTTATCGCCCTGCTGTTGCCGGCCGTGCAGGCGGCGCGGGAGGCGGCCCGGCGGATGCAGTGCTCGAACAACCTCAAGCAGATCGGCCTGGCGCTGCACAATTACCATTCGGCGCACGGCACGTTTCCGCCGGGCGGGATTACGAAGATCCCCAAGAGCGAGTGCCTGCTGGTCGGCAGTTCCAGCCAGGACGCGGGCGCGCCCTGGGCGGTGCTGATTCTGCCCTACCTGGAAGGCCAGGCGAGGTACGACCAATACGACTTCTCCGGCTCGTTTGCCGATTTGTGGTGGACCAAAACCGCCGACAACTGGTCGGTACAGTTCAAGCCGAACCACAGTTTCCAGTGCCCCTCGGATACAAACTCGAAAGAGGAGATCTGCAATACCAACTACTACGGCTGCCAGGGCGGCGGCGACACGCCGCTCTGCCTCTCCACGACCTACGGCCGCGCTTTCTTCCACAACGGACTCTTCTCCAATAACTCCAGCGTGAAGATCGCCCACGTCACCGACGGCACATCGAGTGTGTTCATGCTGGGCGAGACCAAGTACTGCCCGCACATTGATGGGCACCAAACCGGAGCCTACGCCAGTTGGGACAGCGGGCTGCGGGTTTATCCCAACGACGAGTACACGTTTCCCTCCGGCCTCTGCGCTGCCTACAGGGGAATCAACTCGGCCGACTGGGCTGTCTGGAACCCGGCCAAGGTATTCACGGGCAACGTGGCCAGTGCGACTTTCGGCAGCCATCATTCGGGCGGATGCAATTTTGCCATGGCCGACGGCTCCGTGCATTTCGTCACCGAGACAATCGACATAACCTTCTACCGCGGCCTGGGCGCCCGCGACGACGGTTTCCCCAAAGGAGGATTCGGTTCCCGATGATGGCGCCGTATTCATCCCCCCCGTATTCATCACGCTCCGCGTGATGTGCGTTCGTCCCGTCGTGTACATCACGCGGAGCGTGATGAGTACGAACTGACAACATCGTGAGGTTAGTAGACAAATGGACAACTCTCCGCAACGCAAACGAACTGGATTACCACGGACTGTTTGGATTCCGGCCGTTGTTTGCTTGTCGCTGGCGGTCGGATGCGGCGGGCCGGACGGGCCGCAGCGCTACGAGTTGAGCGGTATCGTCACCCATGACGGTCAAGCGATTCCGGCGGGCGAGATCGCTTTCGAGCCCGACTCGTCCAAGGGCAACAAGGGCCCGGCCGCCTATGCGCCGATCAAAGCTGGCAGCTACGCCACGCCCTCGGGCAAAGGCACCGTTGGCGGACCGCACGTGGTGCGAATCAGCGGTACCGACGGCAAGCCGAGCGGCGAATCGCCCCTGGGCCAAATGCTCTTCCCCGAGTATCGAACCACCGCCGACTTGCCCAAACAGTCCGCCGAGCAGAACTTCGACGTGCCTAAGTAGGTCGGAGGTCGGAAATCGGAGGTCGGAACTGGGAAGTCGGAAGCTATCAATTTTCCGACTTCCGACTTCCGACCTCCGACCTCGGAGTTCCGAATTCCAACCCGCCAGAGTGCAAGGTTAGTTTGGCGATTTCGGGTGGGCAATTCAGGCGGATGGGTAGTCTGCCGGAAACGCCCCGGGTAACGTGCATTACGGTGGGTGGGGCGTGGAAGATGCCCGACGAATACTTCACGCCGCGCAGGCTTGGCAGAAGAATCGGGCCGATTAGCGGAAAGCGAATCTGGCCGCCGTGCGTGTGGCCGGCCAGCAGTAGATCGAAATCGTGTGCCCGGGCCCAATCGAGTTGGTCGGGGCTGTGGGAAAGCAGAATCCGCGGCGGGCCGCCCTCGGCACTTGGCGGCGGAGCGCCCTGCATGTCGGCCGCCGGCGGGATCCACGGCAGCTCGTTGCCGGCCAGTACGACGGAGCTGTCCTTGCCCTTGATCGGCCTCTCCAGCCAGCGGCCGCCCAAATCGATCAGCCCGGAATCGACCAGTGTCCGCCGCAGCCGCCCGGTTTCCACCTGCAGGTCGTGGTTACCCAGCACGAAATAGGTTCCATGGCGGCTCTTGAAGCGGCCGAGCGTGTCGGGAATCCAGTCGATGCAGTCGTTGTTATCGACCAGATCGCCGGTGATGGCGATCAGGTCGGGTTCGAGTTGGTTACCCATCTGGACCACGTCCCGGAAGTAGGCTTTGCCGACCCGGCCGGTGAAGTGCAAGTCGGAGAGATGCAGAATCATCAGTCCGTCCAGTGCCGGGTCAAGTCGGGGGATGTCGATCGCGCGCTCCTCGACATCCAGTTGCAGCGTCTCGTTTCCCGGCAGGTGGACAAGAAAGTGGTGCGCGTGGTCCTCTTCGTCCCGGCCCGACTCGGTCAGGTCCAGCGAACGCGAGCGGTGCCAGCGCAGCACGTCGGGCGGACGGCGCAGGACGTGCCGCCAGATCCACCTGCCGATGGTAACCACGGCGACGCCCCAACAGACGACCAGATAGCCCAGCCAGGGCAGAACGATTGGGAACCAGCCATCGAACCCTTCTCGGACGAGCCGCGGTCCGAACCAGATCGGGATCAACCCCAGCGCGGCGAAGCCGGCCAAGGTCAGCCCGCCGGTTACCCATTTCGGCATGACCAGCCCGTGAAGGCGGTTAATCAGGGCGATCCACAGCGTGGTATGCCCGATCAGAGCCAAGAGCAGCAGGATCGCGTCCATTGCCGGAGGTAGTTGATAGTTGGTAGTTGATAGTCGGTAGTTGATAGTTGATAGCTGTCCGACTTCCGATTTCCGACCTCCGACTTAGAAAAGGGGAAGCTTGCGAGCGAGAAAGCGTGCGGGGCGAATTACGTCTGGCCGACGGGTCCGGGAGCGGTGACGGTCTTCTCGACCGTGTCCAGCAATTGGTCGAGACGGAACGGCTTGTAGAGCACCGATTGCACGCCCGCCTGCCGGGCCTTGACGATCGAATGGCCCGGATCATAGCCAAAACCGGTCATCAGCACCAGCGGTAACGGCTCGACGTTCATGACCTCCCGCAATTTGAGCATGAAGTCGTAACCCGACATGTCGGGCAGCCGGATGTCGACGATCACCACGTCGTACCCGCCGTTGTTGATCATGTCGCGAACCATGAACAGTGCCAAGGCGCCGTTGGGAGCCGTCTCCACCACGCAGCCGAAGCGTTCCAGCAGGGCGTGGGCGGCGCTGCGGACACTGTGATCTTCGTCGACCAGCAGCACGTGCCGCCCGCGCAGCCGGGGCCGCTCGGCCACTTGCAGCGGCTGGGGATGGGCCTGGGCCGGCGTCATCCTTTGTCCCACCTTCTGGATCACCTGCTTGACCTCCCGGGCGTTGCGGAGGATGCGCTGAAGACGCTCGACCACATGGGGTTCGTGGCCGATGTAACGCTCCATGACGTTGACCGCGTCGTTAAGGATCTCGTCGACCGGAAGCGCCACGGCCGAGTGGATCGCCTCGACGCTCTCGGCGGCCGTGCTGGCCTTTTCGGCTACCAGCAGTTCAAGCTGATTCAGGGCCACGGCCACGTCGCGGGTGAATATCTCCAGGAACTGCAAGTCGCTCTCGCTGAAGGCCCTCGGCTCGGTGCTCTCCACGTTGAACGTGCCGATCACTTCGTCGTGAAGCACCAGCGGCACGGTAAGCGAACTCTTGGCGTGCCGGGCACCGGGCAAGTAGAGCGGGTCCTCGGTCGTGTCTTCGCAGAGGTAGCTCTTGCCGGTGGCCGCCACGAAGCCGGTTACACCGTTGTTCTGCGGCTGGGCAAACAGCACGCGGCCGGCCGCTTCCGGTTCCATGCCCACCGATAACAACGGTTCCAGGCGGCTCGTCTTGGCGTCCAGCAGCCGAATCTCCACGACGCCGAACGCCAGCAAGTCCTTCGTGTAGTGGAGAATGTTCGACTTCAGCAACTCGATCCGCTCCTCGACCGACATCTGGAACAACTCGTCGGGAGTCAGATCGGCCAACTCCATGCCCGCCTGATGAATCGCCGCCAGCTTCTGCTGCTGAAGCATCTCGCCGGTCACCTCGCGGACGGTGACGATCAGATGTCGGGCCGGGCCGCTGATCTCGCGAACCGGGGCCGCGTGGACCTGGAAGTAGCGGTTGTCGGCCGACCGCAAGGTGGAACTGCTGCCGGTGCCGGTCGCCAGGGCGGTATGGAAGGGGCAGAAATCGGGTCCCAGGATTTCCGGGCTGCCCAATACGCCGTAGAAATTGGCCCCGACCACCGACTCGCTACCGCTCCACTGCCTCAGACGGCCGTTGCCCCAGAGGATCGTGTTGTCGCTATCGAGCAGGACGACGCCATCGGGCATTTCCTCCAGGATCTGCTCGTTTTGCAGCAGCCGGCCGATCTCGAAGGCCTGTTGCAGGTGATCGGACGTCACGTAGACGCCCTCGAAATCGTCGCGTGCCAGGTGCGCCAGGCCCCGCATTGGGTTTGCCACGACCACGATGTCGAAGTCATCGGCTTTCGGCCCCAGCACTTGGTCCACGCTGTCGCGCGAGTCGCAAACAAACAGCAGCTTAGGCTTTCCCGGCAATTCCCTAACGCTCCTTTAACAAACTCGCCGTTGCCCGCCGGCCATGAGTATCAAATCCACTTGCCGCAATTATAAGCGGCTTTGGCAAAGCGAACAACAGTCGGGAGCCCGCTTTCCCATATCTTGGATCGTCCTGCCCGCCCGTCAACGTTGACGCCGGTTTGTCCCGATCCATATTTCCCCCTCCAGCCGACCCGGCCGAGCCCGCATCTTTGGCACGTCCCATACAGCCCAGCGCCGGAATACGGGCAAGCCGGCCCGCCTCGGGCAAGCCGCATCCGACAGTTGTCCGGTTGGTAGCGGGGGCGGCCGCTCCGCTGCAGTTGGCCGGGTGGCCGGGTCGATTATCGAGAAGGGCGGCTAAACGGAAAATCCCGCGGAGACCTCAATCATGTGGCGTGCACTCTTCCTGGCCATCGGGATTACCATATTCATTTTGGGCGCGGAATGCCTCGGACTGGAACGTATCGTCATGAAAAAACGGGGTAAGGCACCCGCCGCGGCCGAGCAGTCCACGCTCGTGCCCGCCGCGCCGGCTCCGGGCCCCAGGATCACTCTCGTGCCGTCCGACTACGCCCCCTGGAGCATGATGGCGACCGGGCTCATCGTCATGATCTACTCCTTCACGCTCCCCCGCCGGCTGAAGGGGTGACAAATTAGGGGCCAGGGGCCAGGGATTAGGGGCTCCAGTCACCGTAGCTGGATTCGCAAGAATTCAGCAGCATTGCGACGAACCGAATTCTTGCGAATCCGGCTACCAAGCTTGAACCGGTAGTCTTCCGCGCCCCTCACCCTCACTCGCCCTTTCTGAAGCGCTCGAAGTACTCCAGGGCGTGCTTGCGGTGTTTGCGAGGTATCCGTCCGCCGGTTAGCGGGTCGGTCGACTGCTGCCGGGCCGTGTCGTACTGCTGGTTGATCTGCTGCTGGACGTCGCCCTTCACGTTCGGACCCTCGACCAGATCGACCACCGTGGCCGCGCCCTTGCCCACCTTCTGCTTGACTTGCGAGTCGTAAAAGGAGGCATCGGATTCCTTCTCGGGCCCCTTGTGGGCGGCGGTTCCGACGCCCGGCTTGCTGCCACCTCGGCCGGCTTGGCGCCGCATGCCGCCCTGGCAGGCCCCGTCCCCCTGGCATGCCCCGTCCCCCTGGCATGCCTGGCAGCCCTCGCCGCCGCAGTGCCGGCAGTTCATTTGATCTCGCGCCTGGGCCAACTGGTCCAAAGATTCGTCGAGCATTTCTAATTCGTCGACCTGCCGGCGCAGATCGCCCAGGTCGGCCCGCACGTCTTCCAAGGCCTGGCCGGCTTCGCCCGCTTTCCCCTGCTTGAGGCACTTGGAGCACTTGCCCAGCTTGTTGGCCAACTGGTCCAGCTTCTGCATCTGGGGGAGTTGGTCGCGCAGCCGCTGGAGTTGCTCTTCCAGCCGGTTGGCCTCGTCGTGTCGGCCGGCCTTGCGAGCTTGCTCGGCCTGCCTTTGTAGATCGTCCCGGGCCGTCTTGTGAGCCCGGGTGAGATCCTTGAGCTTGTCCTTCATCTTGTCAAGCTGATCGGCCAACTGCTGCTTCTGCTTCTTGTTCAGCCCATCCTTGGATAAGGCCTGCTTGAGTCTGTCCAACTCCTCCATGGCCTTCTTGAAATCGCCCTGGCTGGCAGCTCGGGCAAATTTCTCGGCCGGGCCCTGGCCCAAATCCTTGAGTTTGTCGAGTTGCTGCTTGACCTTGTCCGCCCCGCCCAACTGCCGGCGTCGGTTTTTCAGCTCCTTGGCCAGATCGTTCAGCTTGAAGAGGGCCTTCTTCCGGTCGGTCGGACTCTTATCGGCCAATTGCCTGGTGCCCTGCTCCAGCCGTTTGAAGAGCTGCTCGGCATCCTTGAGCCCCTCTTTCTGGGCCTTCTTCCGCTGCTCGATTAGCTTGCGGCGGAGCGAATTGCTCGACTGCTTCACCTGCTTCTGGACAGCGGCGGCTTCGGTCTTGGCCGCCGCGCGGTTCTCGACCGCGGCCGGGCTGAACAGCAGGGCAACCAGCAGCGCCACGGCGCCGGGAAGCAAGGGCAGAAACAGCGGCCTGCCCGGCGAAAGGGCGAATCGGCCGGCCACGTCGATCCGCTCGACGCGGCTAACCGCGTCGTCGATTAGCGCCCGGCCCGCCTCCGTTTCGTGTTGATCGGCCGGCAGACTCAGCGCGCTTGCCACCCGTTCCTTCAGACCGAAGCGGCTATCGAGTTCGATGGCCGCGTCGACCGTGCCGCGCCCGGTCGCCAGCGTCCAGACCAGAGCGGCGAGCACTGCCAGACCGAGCGCCCCGACGGCCCAGATCCAGTCCTCAACACCGATCGGCCAGATGCGGCCGACGACGATCAGAACCAGCGCGACTGCCATCGTGACCAGTCCACACCATCCCAGCGAAGCGAGAAACCGCTGGGTGCCCAACCGGCGTCGGGCTCGCCCAACCTGCCGTCTGAGTTCTTCCACCGTATCGACCCTCCGGGAAGCCCTTCCCCCTTACAGGGTTATTGCATGCCTCCGCCGGTGGTTCATTATACGGTTTTCCCGTTTCCAGTGCAGGGTGTGAATGACGATTTCCCCCTCAGACGGTATGATTGGAGTTTTGACAGTCCCCCACTCCTCAACGACAAAGCCGCATTATGAGCGATTACCGCATCCAGCGCGATTCGATGGGCGAGGTCCGCCTGCCGGCCAAAGCCTATTTCGGACCCCAGACGCAACGTGCCGTCGACAACTTCCCCATCTCCGGCCAGACGCTGCCGACCGAGTTGATCCGGGCCATGGGACTGGTCAAATGGGCGGCCGCCTCGGCCAATCGTGACCTGGGCCGACTGGCCGAGTCCGCCAAGCGACCGCTGGACGAGTCGCAAATCGAGGCCCTGCTGGCCGCCTGCCGAGAAGTGGCCGAGGGGCAGTTCGACGATCAGTTTCCCGTCGACGTCTACCAGACCGGCTCCGGCACATCGAGCAACATGAACGCCAACGAGGTGATAGCCGCTAGGGCGATTGAACTGGCCGGCGGCGACCGGTTCGCGGCCGAGTGGGCGATCCACCCCAACGACCACGTCAACATGGGCCAGAGCACCAACGACACCTTCCCCACCGCCATTCACGTGGCGGCGGCCGTGGCTATCAAAGAGAAGCTGTTGCCTGAGTTAGCTGCTT
>CAZDHN010000223.1:0-9190 GCA_964505115.1 uncultured Planctomycetaceae bacterium | reverse complement strand
CGGCCCTTTCGCTTTTTCAGTCCCCTTTGTTCTGAAAACGCACCCTAATGTTGGCGATCCCGTGGCCCAGCTACGCTTCAACCGGATGAACCAGAATTCAGTAGTAAGTGATTGGAAACAGCGGTTCTCGCGAGTATTTGGACTGATAACTGATAACTGATAACTGAAAACTCTATTCCAAAACCGCAGTTTGTGCCCGCGTCGAGTATAGTCTCTCCCGCTCACAACACCTTGGTTACGCCCGGCATGGCTACGGGATAGGCGCCGTCGGCGTCGGGTAATGTAGGAGGCTCGGCGTCCCAAGCGAGGCGGTCGGGCGACAGGCTGACGTCGGACTCCAGCGCCTCCTGGCGGCTGATCTGTTTGCCCGAATAGCCGGCCATCCGACCCATAATCGCCGTCAACGTGCTCATCGCCCCGTAGGCCGCTTCGTTGTGCGGTTTGCCGTTGCGGACCGCGTCGAAGAGCACGTCGTGTTCGACTTGGAACGGGTTGGGACTCTTCTGGCGTATCCGGAAAGCGTTCTTGCCCTGGATGATACCTTTCTCGATTTGTGCGGTTCCCAAGGTGCCTTCGACATGGTGCGAGATATTGTTCCAGCAACCGCGCATGTGCCGGTTCTGGCTAAAGAGCTTACTGCCGTCGTCGTAGGTGTACTCGATGAAGAAGTGGTCGTATATCTGCCCATAGTCCTTGCCGGTGCGAACCTGCCGACCGCCCTGGCCTTGAGCCGTGACCGGATAGCCGCCCTTGGCCCAGTTGCAGACGTCGAGCATGTGTATGCTCTGCTCGACGATGAAATCGCCGCTAAGCCAGGTGAAGTAGTACCAGTGGCCGATCTGATACTGCATCTCCGTCATCTCCGGCGTCCGCTCGAGGTACTTGCCCGTTCCCGACCGGTTGCTGTAAGCGCGCGCCAATTGTACGTCGCCGATCGCGCCATTGTGTATCCGCTCGATGATCTGTTGGCAAAGGAGATCGTGACGGCGGTGCAGCCCCACGCCGACTTTGAGCCCTTTGCGGTCGGCCTCGGCACCGGTGGCCAGCACGCGTCGGACGCCGGGCGAGTCGACGGCCACCGGCTTCTCCATGAAGACGTGTTTGCCCTGCTTGACGGCGTACTCGAACTGCGCGGGCCGAAACCCGGGCGGAGTGGTCAAGAGCACCAGATCGACACCGCTATCGACGGCGTGGCGATAGGCATCCAGGCCGACGAAGCGTCGCTCGGGCGGCACGTCGATTCTTGCATCGAGCCCCTTGGCCGTGCCTCGGCTGACCTTGGCGCCCGTCCTGAGCCGCTCGAGGCTCCCTTCCAGTCGGTCCTCGAAGGCGTCGGCCATGGCCCAGAGCTTGACCGGCCCGGCCGTGTGCAAGGCCTGGGCAGCCGCGCCGGTGCCGCGTCCGCCGCAGCCGATCAGGGCGATTTTGATTTCGTCGCTTCCCGCCGCGTGCGCGTTTCTCATCGGTTTCTCCTTATTCTTGGCAAGCGCCGGGCAAGGCCGGCCGCTAAATGATTATCGTCAACGCTCACAAACCGAGCACTTGATCCATCCATTTGGCGATACCGGCGAGCCGTTTTCGGTCGCCGCCGCCTCTGATTTCGGCTGTTGCCCAACCGGAGAAGTTCACCTTGGCCAGTTCCTTTCGCACGTTCGCCCAATGGACCTCTCCGCCGTCCGTGCCGACGGCCGTCTTGGAGCGGAGTTTCGGATCGCCGAACTCGGCATGGCCGCGGTCTTTGATATGCACCTTGCCGATACGCCGGCCCAACACGCGGGCCCAATGCTCGGCGGGCTGCTTCGTCCAGGTGATCGTGTTTCCCACGTCAAAGTACGCTCCGACCATGGGCGACTCGCACTGGTCGATGAACCGCGCCATCCCTTCGGCCGTTTTCAGGAACGTGACACGGACGTTTTCAACGAGTAATCGAACCCGATGCTTCTTGGCGCGAGGAACCGCGGCGCGGATTAACTGCCGCCAGTGACGAAAGTTCTCGTCGTACGTTCGCTGGGGATCTTCGGCGGCGACAATTAGAACGGACGTGGCGCCGTAGAACTTGGCCAACTCGATCGATTCACCAATGTCGGGACGGGAAGAGTTCATGACCCCGTGCACGGGTATCCCGGTTGCCTCGATCGCTTTGGCCACTTCTCGCCGGTCGAGTTTGGCCGCCGCGTGAACCTCGACGCCGTCGAACCCCACGTCGGCGAGCAGCTTGAACTTGTCCAACACGCCGAAATCTTCCCTGATCATGTTGAACGTGACCGCCTTCTTGATCTTTCCGGCCAGCGGTCCGCTCCCGGCGACCGCGCCCGGAACCGAAGCGACACAGGCAGCCGCGCCAATTTTCAGAAAGCCTCGTCGGTTCATGCTCAATTTATCCTTTCCGTCGGCTCATCAATTTCGCTCGGGCAAGGGCCAATAGGGCTTGCCGTAGACGAAGGGCGGCTTGAGTTCCTTCGGCGGATAGCCCCAACGATCGTACATCACCTTCATCCACTGCTGAACCAACTCCGGCGACTCGAGGCGCCGCCCTTTGTCGTCGGTTCTCTCGATCCAGTTATCCAGTACGCCACGGAGTTGCCCGAACATTCGCCGATGCTCCGGATCGGCCGAGCCGGCCAGATTGTTGATCTCGTAAGGATCGTTCTTCAGGTCGTAAAGCTCCTCGTCAGGCAGGCGCGGGGCCAAGAGTTGCTCCTGCACGGCGTCCAGCTTGCCTTCCTTGTGCAGCCGGCGGAGCAGAGAAATCACCGGATACATGGCGTGTTGGTGCCCATGGTAAAACATGAACGGACGCTCGGGAATGTAATTGCGGATGTATCGATAACGCTCGCCGCGGACACTGCGGATATGCTGCACTACCTCGTCGTGTCGGTCGCGATGCGTGAACACATAGCGTCGAGGCGGGTCGGCATCCGGGCCGAGGAAAACCCGGCTCTGCATCCCCGCCGGTTTCTTCAGGCCGGCGAAAGCCATTGTCGTGGCGGTGAGATCGAGCAGGCTGATAAGCTGGTCGTTGACCGCGCCCGGGCGATATTGGGGCGGTGGAGCGAAATTCTTCGGCCAGCGGATGATTAGCGGCAGGTGGTTGCCCTGATCGTAACACCAGCCGATCCCACGGACGGCAATGCGTCCCTGGTCGGCGAAGAAGACAACAATCGTGTCGTCGGCCAAGCCGTCGGCCTCCAGCCGATCGAGGATCTCTCCCACGCGCTGGTCCAGGCCGCGGATGCAGTCGAGGTATCCGGCCCAATCGCGTCGCGCAATTGGATGGTCGGGGTAATAAGGGGGCAGCGTCACTTTGTCGGGATCGACGACCGCCGGATGCACCTGCGTGCCGAAAGCGGGCGCGCTGTTCGAGCCGACCCAGCCGTGTCCCGGCCCCCGTTCCCTACCCGGCCGCTCGACAAGTGGGAAGTTCACGTGCGCGAAGAAGGGCTGGTGCTTTGTGAGATCGGCCCAGCGATCGGTGTGGAACAAGCGGATCTCGTTTTCGACGTCCTGGACGCGCGAATCGACGGTGCGGCCTTCCGGAGCCTTTCGGGCTTGCTCTCGACGCCGTTTGTCCGCGGCCGTCTCGCGCAGCACCGGCCCTTGGACCTCGAAGTTCAGATCGATTTTGCAGTTGCCGATCATTTTGTCGCCCATCGTGCGGATGTTGGCCGTGTAGTAGCCGACGTCGATCAAGCGTTGCGTGATCGGGCGCACGCCGTCGGGCAGGCGGAAGTGATCGTGCCGATGCGCGCGCATGGGGTGCGCGTCGATGCTGGTGGCGTACATGCCGGTCATGAATGCCGAGCGGCTGGGCGCGCAGATCGGAACGGTGCTGAAGGCTGCCGTATATCTCATCCCCCGCGCGGCCATTTGGTCCAGACGCGGCGTACGCACCAAAGGGTATCCGTAGCAGCCAAGGTCCGGACCAATGTTGTCGGCGATCAGCCAGAGGATATTCGGCCGGCGCGCCTTGGGGCGAGCCGTTTGCGCGTCGTCGGCTTTGACGGCGGAAAGCAAGCTCGCACAAACAAGCATCAGCAGCGGTAATCGCAACATGCGGCAACCTCCTCTATCGAGATTATAACTGACAGCGCCGCCGGCTAAACGGCAAGAGCCCATTACGCCGTGAATCCAACGCGAGTCATTCACGACGACCGGACTCGCATGCGCCGACCGGTTTGGTTGGCGGCCCTGCCGCCCTAGGCACTTACGTACAGTTTAGTCATTACGAATTCCTTGTGATTGAGCACTTCGGCGCAAGTCCAGCGGCCGTTGGCGACGCGGGTCATCATGTCCCACAAGCGGTCGCCGGCCTGGTCCAACGTCAACTCGCGTTGCAGGAGTCCAGAGACGTCCAGGTCGATGTGCTCCTTCATGCATTGGGCCGTTTTCGGGTTGGCCGTAAGCTTGATCACCGGTTCGATTGGATTGCCGATCACGTTACCCTGGCCGGTTGGGAAGAGGTGGCAGACGAAGCCCGCCGCCGCCCAAAGCGTAACTGCCTCGGCCGCGGCCGACGAGGTGTCCATGAACCAGAGTCCCTTGCCGGAGGGCATTTCGGCCGGTTCCAGGCAGCCGATGTATTTGCATTTCTTGCCGATTTTCTGCAGGTTGCCCAGCGCCTTTTCCTCGATCGTGGTCAGCCCTCCACGGATGTTGCCCTTGGTTGGCTGCGAGCCGAGCAGATCGACGCCTTGCGCCTCGACTACTTTCTGGTAGCGATCGAACATCCGCATGAACTCATCGGCGGCCTGCTTGTTGGCGGCCCGTTTGGCACAAATGTGTTCGCCGCCGGTTATTTCGGTCGTCTCGCCGAAACTGATCGTGTTTCCGCCGGTGTAGAGGCGGTCGAAGACGTTACCGACCGTCGGGTTGGAGGCCAGGCCGGAGGTCGTGTCCGACTCGCCGCACTTGGTCGAGACCCAGAGATCGCGGATCGGGCATTTTCCCCGTTTCTGTTCACTGGCCCAAAGCTTGTATTCCCAGGCCTTCCAGGAAGCCTGGCGGACGCATTCCATTTGCCCTTTGAGCTCGATGGAGAACCCGGCGATCTTCTCGCGTCCGAGTGCCTTGACGCCCTCGACCACCTTGGCGGTCCATTCGTCCTCGATACCGATGACGATACAGGCGGCCACGTTCGGGTTGGCACAGGTGCCGATGATTGTTCGGAAGAACAGATCGAGGTCCTCGCCGAATTGAAGTCGTCCGTAGGCATGCGGGATCGCCATGGTGCCCTGAACGTGCGCGGCAACCGCCTCGGCCGCCGCGTTGGAGATGTCATCCAACGGCATGACGACAACATGATTGCGGATACCAACGCGTCCGTTTTCACGACGGTAACCCATAAATGATTTATCCAGCTTCATTTCTATTTCCTTCTATACTACTGACTTTCAAGTATCGTTAAGTTCTTAACGCAGTCCAGCGACCAACGGGAGCGGGTTCTCGCCTGGGTGCGGAAGCACCGGTTCGGCTAGCCGCCCCGCGGCTTACCATCTGGCTGTTTTGAGGTTTTGTGTATGCACGTGTTGGCCCTTCTTGATCGGCCGCGACGCGGTCCCGATCGCTTCGTCGTACTTGACGATTGTTTCGCCTTTGGGCACGTCGACCACGGCGATTTTGTGTCCCAGGGGGATACTCTGCACGGCCTTTGCTCGGAGCGTCTTGTCCGTCGCCATATTCCAGCCGGTTACCGCCTGACCTTTCTTGACGTCGACGGTCATAACACCGACCGTGTCGGTCTTTCCATGCACAATGTAGTGGATCACGATTTCATTCTCCTTTTCTGTAATGATTAGATGGTTGTAAGTGTTCAGCAAATCTCGCTCATCGGCACCGGCAAGCCCGTTTCGATGGAACGCTGCGTGGCCAGACACAAGGCGACCGACCACTTGCCGTCTTCGCCGGTGCAGGAAATCGGCTTGTCATTCTTAATGGCGGCTACCATCGCGGCCATCTGGTCTTCCAGCTCGAATAGCTCGCCCGCCGTTCGGGCGATTGGCAGTTCTTTGAGTTCCTCTCCGTCAAAGGCCTTGAGGAAGAAGCTGGGATGCTCGGTGCGGTCCATTGCGCCGCTCCAACTGGCCCAAACGGCTCCCTTGGTGCCGGTGACTTTCACGGTCTGATGATGTTCGAAGGCGGCCAACGTCTGCGAGACGACGGCGTACGCTCCGCCGCTGAACTTCACGATCGCGCTGCAGTTGTCCTGCAACTCGGGATGGCCCGGCTGACGCGAGTTGGCCGTGGCGTAGACCGATTGCGGCTCGCCCACCGAGCTTAGATACCAGCGGGCCAGGTCGAAGAAGTGGATCGGCTCCTCCAGTATCCAGTCGCCCACGCGGTTGATATCGAACCGCCAACCGTCGGAGCCCAGCCGGTAGGGGTTGCGCGACAGCTCGACCAACACGTACTGCGGCTCGCCCACGATACCGTCGTCGATGAGCTCTTTCACCTTGCCCCACAACGACGACAGGCGGAACTCATGGTTGACCGAAATCCGCAGGTCCTTCTCCTTGGCCAACCGCAAAACGCCGTTGCACTCGGCCATCGTCAGGCACATGGGCTTCTCCAGCAAGAGGTGCCTGCCGGAGGAAAGCACGGCCGTGGCCACCTCGTGATGCAGCCGGTTGGGCACGACCACGTCGACAACGTCCAAGCCGTCTTGCTGGACCAACTCCCGATAGTCGCCGACCACGGCGGCGTCGGGATGTGCCTCGCGCGCGGCCTTCCGCGATTCTTCGGACGGTTCGGCAATCGCCACGAGCCGGGCGCCCTCCGTCTTCGCTATCGAGGCCGCGTGGTGCTGCCCCCAGGCGCCGTAGCCGATGAGTCCGAAACGGACGGGTGTATCCGGCATGGGTCTTCCTTCCTCGCAATTCTACAAGGATTGGTAATCAAGTATCTCGACTCACGTCGTTAGTTTCCATGGACCACGATACGACAGGGCCTTCAACTGCTTCTCCGCCTCGTCGTCGCCGACGATTCGTTCCGCCTGGCTGTCCCAACGCAAAGGACGCCCCACCGCGTTGGCCACATAGCCCAGGTGCCCCGGCGTAATCGAACGATGGGCGGTCCGGGCGGGGGCAACACATTCTTTCCGCGACTTTACGCAGTCGAGGAAGTTCCTCGCGTGGCCGGGCGATTGATAGACTTCGGCCGCGCCCGGATCAAAGTCGGACTTGGTCCAGCGCGGGTCCGATGCTTCCAATCGACCTCGCTTGACGAACACCCAGCCGTCTTCGCCAATCAATTTCGTTCCCACGCTGTTGCGATCGGAAATCGTGCTCGTGATGCCGCCGGCGTACTTGCAGCGGATTTCATAATGATGGGGTGAATTGTAAACGTCCGTTTCCGGAAAGGTCCAGCCGACGGCCTCGACCTCGAGCGGCCCGCTTTGGTCCATGTTCAAGGCCCAGTGGGCGATGTCGTTGTGATGACCGATCCAGTCCATCAGCACGCCGCCTCCGAAAGCCAGATGGCCTCGCCACCAGCGATGATGCCGCGCCCTCATGTAGGGCAGCTTCGGCGAGGGACCGCACCAGAAATCGTAATCGAGATGCTCGGGCGGGGTCTTGATCGTGGTATCACCTCGCGGCTGGGCGTAGCCCGAGGGCAAGCCCACTTCCACGCGGCGGACCTTGCCGATTTGGCCGCCACGCACCAACCGGACAGCCAGACGGAAACGCGAGTCGCTGCGCTGTTGCGAACCGACTTGAAAGACGGCCTTGCGCCGGGCTACCTCTTGGCAGATCGCTTGACCTTCAAGGAACCGATGGGTCAACGGCTTTTCGCAGTAGACATCTTTTCCGGCTCGCAGGGCCTGCAGCGCGATTAGCGCGTGCCAATGGTCGGGCGTGGCGATGATCAGCGCGTCGATGTCGTCGCGCGAGCAGAGTTCGCGGTAGTCGGCAACCACGTCGATTCCGCGGACCCGTTTGCCGGAGGCTTGCTTCGAGTAAGCCTCCTCGATCCGCTTCTTTCCCGGCTCGCGTCCGAGCGCGGTCCCCTGGCCCCACTCGCGGTCGCGGTAGTGCAGGGAATCGATGTCGCAGGCGGCCACGATGCGAGCGTCCGGCTCGTTGAGGAAGGCGTCGATCAGGTTGAATCCTCGAGAACCGAGCCCTATAACCCCCAGCGTGATTCGCTCGCTGGGTGCTGTCCGGCCGGCTTGCCCAAACGCCGAGCCGGGCAGAATCGTTCCCACGGCGGCGGCAGCCGACGTGCGCAGGAACTCGCGTCTGTGTACCAGTGGTCCGTGGTATTTCATCAGCTTGCTCGCCTCACTTAAGCGGTTTCAGAAAGAGCTTGCGAAACTGTATGGGGTCGCCGTGGTGTTGCAGCCCGATGGGGCCCGTGGGCGGCAAGTCCGGCAGGCGAGCCGAGTCGATAACCTTCTGGCCGTTGAGCACGACGGTCATCGAGTCGCCTCGAAGCGTGATCTCGAAAACATTCCATTGGCCAAAGGGGCGATCGGCATTCTTGATCGGGATGCAGGCTCGGCGGACTTCTTGCGGCATGTTTCGATCGGTGCGATAGCCGTTGATTTCGCCGGAGCCCAGTTCCTGGCTCCAGATGTTTGCCTGGCACTTCAACACGCCACGCAGAAGAATCCCGCTGTCGCCGGCGCTAGGCCGCGGCCGGGTTTGCCGCTGGCGAGGGTTGCCCTCTTGCATCAGGAAATCGCCGTTGTAGAGCACGATCGGATGCGGTTTCATCTCGGGCTTCGCCGGCAGGCGCCATTCGAGGTAGAGGACGGAATCGCCGAAATCGCCGCTTGTCCACAGCGAGGGATCCTGGCCTCGCTTGCGTGTAACCTTGCCGTCGTAGTCAATCAGGCCGTCGCGAGCAACCCAGTGTCCTTCGTGACATGGTTGAACCTTCCAACCGGCCAGGGTCGTGCCGTCGAACAACGCTTGGAAGCCTTGCCGGCGGAGTTCGTCCGCGCCGCGCTCTCCGGCCAGAGCCGAGTCGCCGTCGGCCGCGGCGGATGAACCGGGTGTCGAACTCAACAGAATCAGTACGGCGATCATCGGCCACAAGGCCGCCGGTCGTCTCTTCGGAAAACAGTGTTTCATTTTCGACACCTTACCTTGAGACTTCAAACAACAAACTTCGGTTTGCGCACGGTATCCTCGTCAGTCACGATCAGATAGTCCGCGTGATCGCGGATATAAGTGACGGGGTAATCGTCGCC
>CAZDHN010000222.1:0-9226 GCA_964505115.1 uncultured Planctomycetaceae bacterium | reverse complement strand
TGCGAATTCAGCTACCAACGTGTCACCGATCCATTGAGGTTCCGCAAACCTGTTCTTGCGCCCAGATGCGCCGGACGGGGCAGATTCGTCTTCTTCCGGCGGGCCTGGAAGCGTATACTCCGCCACCCAACTCTCCACCCCTGCACTGCAACACGCGACCTCTCACCACCCGGCCGAGGAACAGCCAGATGACCTCACGCATCGTCAAATTATTCAGGAAACTCCGCGACCGAGGGGAGATGTCCCTCGTATCCGTGGCGGCGGCAATCGCCGTTTGCCTTTCGACGGTTGGATGCGCCGGGGTATCGCCGCCAGCCTGGTTCCATCCGGGCTCGGCAAAGACCCAGCAACTCCGGGCGCAACAATACGATCCCTTCCCCGAAGACGAGCCGGGACCTCGAATCGTGGGCGGCCGTCCACGCGCATACGAGAAGCCGCCCGCCGAACCACTCCGCTCCCGCTGGTGGGCCCCCTGGAGCTGGGGTGGATAACGATTCGTCGCTGCCGAAGCCACTCACTCATCGCTCACTGCCCATAGCTCACTGCTCACTGCTCACTGCTCATCGCTCACTGCTCACTGCTCACTGCTCCCGACTCTTCCCTCGGAGTCTGAGAGGGTATACACTCGTTTGTGTTATGGTGGAAAATGCTGTACGCAACCGATGTCCCACCCGGCGGCTTGCGATGCTGCTCTGTCTGGCCCTGTTGACTTTGCTGGGCGGATGCGGCGGCTGTCGAGACAAGACGCCCAAGACCAAGGAAGAACTCGCCCGCCGGCAGGCGGAACAACGGGCCAAGCGGCAAAAGAAGCCCAAGCCGCCGCTGGAGTTCGGCCGATTGGTGACCGTGCCGGGCGGAACCATGACAGATGGACCCAACTTGGGCGAGTGCCGCTACAAGCCGGGGCACTGGACCGGCACGCTTCTAAACGCCAAGGCCAACAAGCAGGATTTCCTCGGCGATTTGGAGCTTGCCCTGACCGACCGCAACGGCAAGCCGATCCCCATCGAGGCCGCCCCCTTCCTGCTGACCGGCGCGCGAACGGTAGCGCTTCCCAAGAAGCGGCCAAAATGGCTCCGCTCGACAGTGTTCGTGCCCAGTTCGTCCGAAACACCGTTTATCACCTGTCGGCTAACCGGCCGTGACGGTGGTGGGGAGGTCGCCCGGCGGCCGCCGCGACCGCTGCGGCCGCTGCCCTCGTATCAATACTATTTCCCCGTGCTGGCCCGATTGCCCGCTCGCTACACTTATCTGCAGAGCCTCCCGTCGATCAAACCCCAGTCGGCCGATAATTTGACCTTGACCGACGAGGTCTATTACCGCGTGGTGCTTGCCGAGGCCGACCGGCGTCGTCCGCTGCCGTTGCCCTGCGAGGCCATGCTTTGGACTACCATCGCCTGCGTGCTTTGGGACGATCTGGAGCCGAACTCGCTGGATCTGAACCAACAGCAGGCCATGCTCGATTGGCTTCACTGGGGCGGTCAGTTGATTATCAGCGGACCCGACACACTCGATACGCTGGGTGACAGTTTCCTGACGCCCTACCTGCCGGCCGTCGGCCAACAGGCCCGACTGCTGGCCGAGGCCGACCTCGACGAGTTGAACGATCGCTGGACACCCGTTGTCAAAGGTAGCTCGGCCCAGCGACTGAAGCCGCTACGTCCCTGGCCGGGCGTGGAACTGAAGGTTCATGCCCAAGCGCAACCCGTTGCTGGGACGGGCGGGCTGCTGGTCGAGCGGCGGGTGGGTCGCGGTCGGATCGTGGTCTCCGCTTTCAGGCTCAGCGGACGCGAACTGACCAGTTGGCCCGGCTTCGACGGCCTCTTCAACGCCTGCCTGCTGAGACGCCCTCCACGCTGCTATCGCGAGACGCCCGACTCGCTGGTGCAACTGGAATGGGCCGATCGGAGTATCCACCGGCTCGACGCGGCGATGATCTCGAAGGTGCGTTACTTTACTCGCGACACGGGCATGGGGCTCGGCCAGTACGGAGCCGACCTGCGGCGATCGGAACTCGAGTCGCTTGAACCGGCCGCCGTCGGCACGGGCGTGGCTGCCTGGAACGATTTTGGGCCGGTCTCCCGGTCGGCCAGGAAGGCGCTGCAAAACGCCGCCCGAATCGAAATACCCGGCCGCGGCTTCGTGCTTTGGGTCATGGCCGGTTATCTGATCGTGCTGGTTCCGATCAACTGGGCCGTTTTCCGAGCGATGGGTCGCGTGGAATGGGCCTGGGTGGCCGCGCCGGTCATTGCACTGGCCTCGACGGCGGTGGTCATTCGGGCGGCCCGACTCGACATCGGCTTCGCCCGATCCACGACGGAGATCGGCGTGGTCGAGCTACAGGCCGGCTACTCGCGCGCGCACGTTACCCGATACACGGCGCTCTACACCTCGCTAACGACCACTTACGACGTACAGGGCGAGGAGCCCGGCACGCTGATCCAGCCCTTTCCCACCGTCACCCGACCGGAGCTATTCCGCCTGCTACCCGGCCAATCGCGAAGGAACCTCTTCTACCGTTACGGCCAGCAGACCAGCCTGTCGGGATATCTGGTATCATCGAACTCGACCGGGCTGATCCACAGCGAGCAGATGCTCGACCTGGCCGGGCCAGTATCGATGTCGCGCGACAAGTCGGGAAATTGGCAGGTGGTCAACCGCACGGAACTGACACTCAACGGGGCGGGCGTGGTCAGAAAAACGACGAAAGGCGAACTTCAAACCGCCTGGCTGGGTACGGTTGAACCGGGCGCGACGGCAACGCTCCGCTTCAAACAAAAATCGACCAAGGGTTCCGGACCGATTTGGGCCGAGCAGCGCGAACAGTCGGTGGTAACGGCCACCTTGCCGGCCGCGGGCGAATTGAATCTGGCCGGACTGATCAAGCTGGCGGAAGCGACGAAGCAACTTCGGCCGGGCGAGTCGCGGCTGATCGCCTGGATCGACGTGGCGTTGCCCGGCTTCCAGGTCAACCCGACCGCCCCCCAATCCCGCCACGCCGCCTTGCTCATCGCCCATCTCAGCCCGGCCAAACACAACGACCCGACAGCGGACAAAAACACCCTGGCCGAGTTGGAACAACCTATCATCGGACCGCAACTGGAGGCACACCCAACTCCCGGCACTGAGTTTTGAACAAACACGTCCTATCAACCATCAACTATCCACCATGATCGAGCTTATCAACTTCACGAAGCATTACGGCGATCTGGTTGCGGTCGACGACCTGAACCTGAAGATCGGGCCGGGCGAGACGTTCGGGTTCATCGGTCCCAACGGGGCGGGCAAGAGCACGACGATCCGCTTCCTGGCGACGCTGCTTAAGGCGACCGGCGGCGACGGCATCGTCAACGGCTTCCACGTCAAGCGGAACCCCTTGGACGTTCGCCGCAGCGTGGGCTACATGCCCGACACCTTCGGCGTCTACGACGGCATGAAGGTCTGGGAGTTTCTGGACTTCTTCGCCGTGGCCTACCAGATACCGCGATCCACCCGCAAGCAGGTAATCGGCGACGTGCTCGACTTGCTCGACCTGACGACCAAGCGGGACGCCTTCGTCAACGGGCTGTCGCGCGGCATGAAGCAACGGCTCTGCCTGGCCAAAACGCTCGTACACGATCCGCCCGTCCTGATTCTCGACGAGCCGGCCAGCGGCCTGGACCCTCGCGCCCGGATCGAGGTCAAGGCGTTGCTCAAGGAGCTTCGCAGCATGGGCAAGACGATCCTGATCTCCAGCCACATCCTCACCGAACTGGCCGACTGCTGCACGTCGATCGGCATCATCGAGCACGGCAAGCTGCTGATGCACGGCCCCATCGACGAAGTCTACCGCCGCATCCGCCGCAACCGGATCGTCGAGATCAAGTTCCTGGATAACACCGAGGCGGGCGTGTCGATCATTCGCGGTATGCCCGAGACCCGGCAGGTGCTGGTCGAAGACGGCCGCGTGACCGTCGAGATGGACGCCGACGATCAGGTTCTGGCCACGCTAATGGAACGGCTGGTGGCCGAAGGCGTCCGAATGACCTCCTTCTCCGACAAGGACCCCACGCTGGAAGATGTCTTCATGCTTGTTACCAAGGGGATAGTGGCGTAAGGCCGATTTCCGACTTCCGACTTCCGACCTGATATGTATCTCCTAGAAAACCCGGTCCTACAACGCGAACTGTTGGTGAACCTGCGGATGGGGCGGGCGTTTCTTCTGCTGGCGGCTTACATTGCGCTGCTGGGTGTGTTGGTCTACGCTGCCTGGCCGACGGGCGAGCCGGTTGGGGGCGAGCCGGTTGGGAAGGTAGCGGTCGCGGCCACCTCGGCAAGAGGCCCCGTCCGGCTCGACCTGACGAGCAACCCGCGGGAGGCCAAACAACTGGTCAACCTGTTCTTCCTGGGGCAGTACGTGCTGATGTCGCTGATGGCGCCCAGTTTCGCGGCCGGGACAATCAGCGGCGAGAAGGAGCGGAAGACCTACGAGATGCTGCTGGCCGGTCCCTTGCGGCCCGGGGCCATCGTGCTGGGCAAACTGCTCGCCTCGCTCTCGCATCTGGCCGTGCTGGTCTTCTGTTCGCTGCCGATCGTGATGCTCTGCCTGCCGCTGGGCGGCGTATCGCCTTACGAGGTGCTGGCCACCTACGTGGCAATGGCCGCCTCGGTCGTGACCTTCGGCATGATCAGCCTCAGCGCGAGTAGCTACTTCAACCGCACGGTCTCGGCGCTGCTGGTTTCCTACATCATAATATTGCCGCTTACGCTTTCCGGCGTTGTCTTCTACCGGTATTTCGAGGCGGCCGCCTCCTTCCGGCTGGTCGTGCTGGCCGGCCTGTTTCCCGCCGGCTGCCTGATCGTCTGTGGCGTTCTCTTCGCTTCGATATGCGCCCGACTGATGCGTCCACCCGACGTGGGTAGCCAGGGCGATCAGATTGTCGACCTCGAGCAGGAGCAGAGCCGGGCGGTGGGCATGGTGATCAACCGCAAGCAGTTTCCCGACAAGCTCTTCGCGCCCCCCAAGCGAACCGAGTTGATGTCGGACCGGGCGAACCCAGTCTACGAAAAGGAGATGCACAGCGAGCTGTTCGCCCAGGGCACGCTCATGCTGCGGCTGGTCATTCAATTGAGCATGTTCCTGGGGATGATCCTGATGGCCGTGTTCCTCTTCGTCCAGCCGGAATTGGCGCCCTGGTATCCGGGCTACGTGCTGGTGTTCAGCATATTGGTCGGCCCGGTCTTCTCGGCTGGCGCCATAACCAGCGAGCGCGAACGCCGGACGCTCGAACTGCTGCTGACCACCACGCTCTCGCCCTGGCAGATACTTTCGGCCAAGCTCTACTCCTCGCTGCGGATATCGTGCGTGCTTACGTCGCTCTTGGTTTGGCCGCTGCTATTGGCGCTGCTGCTGCCGCCCTGGCCCTACGCCGCCGATCTGACCTCGATACTCGCCTACCTGGTAATCATCGGGTTGACGACCGTGACCAGCACCGTCCTGGCAATGTTTTTCTCGGTGCTGTGCCGCAAAACGTCGGCCAGCCTGACGGCCACGTACCTCGTGCTGGTCGTGCTGTTCGCCGTGCCGGTTGCCGCCAAACTGTTCGCCGACGTATTCTATCCCGATGGCCGCGTGATCCAAATCGTCGAGCACCTGGGCTTCCTCAGCCCGTTTGCCGCCACCTTCAGCCTGCCGATAACGCTGGGCGTGCAAAGCGCCGCCACCAGCACTGCCAACTGGACGCCTTACACCTGTGCCGCCTTCCTGCTGTTCTATCTGGTTCTGGACACGCTCTTGATATTCAGCCTGCTCCGCCGCTTCAACACTCGCTGGCGAGTAATGCGATAGGCCGGGCTATTCATGAATGCTTGTAGTGACCCGATTTATCGGGTCCGGGCCGCCGGAATGCCCGACAGACCGCATGAATGCGGTCACTACGAGCGGCGATGCATAGTCCGAAATAGGCCGCTTTCCTTCTTGTCCCGCCCATGCGATAATACGGATGGTTTGACAAGACAATCGATCAACCCAAGTAAGGAACACTTCCCATGCCGATACACCTACCGCCCATCTCTCGGCGTCGATTCCTTGGCGGCACGCTGGCGGCCGGTGCCGGGCTGATCCTGCCCGACCAATCGTTGGCCGACGATAAACCGCTCGATCCAAATCGATTCGCGCTGCTGGCCGATACGCACATCGACGCGAAACCCGACCGCGAGGCGCGAGGCGTGAACCTGACGGATCACTTCATCGGCGTCCGCCGCGACGTGCTCGGCCAGCCGCAACTGCCGGCCGCCCTGATGATATCGGGCGACTGCGCGTATAACTCGGGCCAGGCTGGCGACTATGCCCAGGTTGTGAAACTGGTTGGGCCGTACCGGGAGGCGGGTGTTCCGGTCCACGTCGCGCTGGGCAACCACGATCATCGCCAACGGTTCCTGGCAGCGCTGCCCGACGGTATCGACCCTGAAAAGCGTCCGGTTGCCGACCGGCACATTTCGATAATCGAGACGCCCCACGCTAACTGGTTCCTGCTCGACTCGCTCAAGAAGACGCTTTTCACTCCCGGTCGCTTGGGCATGGCTCAGCTTCGCTGGCTGGCCAAGGCGCTCGATGCACGTGCCGACAAGCCGGCCCTGCTCATGGCCCACCACTACCCAACGGTTGGCGGACTCGACAACGGACTGCTGGACAGCGACGCCATGTTCCGGCTACTCGCCGACCGCAAGCAGGTGAAAGCCTACTTCTTCGGCCATTCGCACCGCTGGCAACTTGCCAACCGCGACGGCATCCACCTGATCAACCTGCCGGCGGTCGCTTACGTTTTCGACAAGTCCCAACCGAGCGGCTGGGTCGACATCAACCTGTATCCCGACGGCGCCTCGCTCACCCTCCACTCGCTCGACACGAAGCACCCCAAGCACGGCAAAATAACCGAATTGAAGTGGCGAGTTTAGCCGGCATTTCTCACCAGCCAGTCGTCTCGAATCCAACTGCCCACCAACTGCCGTAAGGCACCAACGAAAGAGTTCATGCCATGCGCGGGTATTGGCATCTGATTGTTATCCTCTGCGGGTTGATCTGTCCGCCCGTCGCGGCTGCCGCCGTGGTGAGCTATACGACGGCCGATGTCGAGCACGATACGACGCTAACCAGCGTAACGGTGCAACGAGGCCAAACGCGGCTGATCTACAAACCTGAAACACTCATCCCGGCCGAGGTCGTGCACTTTCGATCGGCCGGCGGCGTCAATCTGGCCTGCGGAACGGCCGGCGACAGTGCCGCGATGGCTCGAGAGAAGTTGCTCGACCGGCGACTGAGCCGCGGCACGCTCAACCCGGGCGCGGCTGCTAAGCCACCAACGAGCGATCCGGTTCTAACGGGCGAGAATCCAACGCCCGGGTTGGCCGTTAGATTCCAGCAACCGATCGTCAATCGGCCCGGTCCCGACCTGCTTGTCTTCGAGTTGGAAAAGGGAACCGGTGGCGACGCCTTCCACATTTCGCCGCTACGATTCGCGCCCGGCCTGCGCGGCCTGACGGTGCGGAAGTACGACCTGGGCCCCGCCGACGGTCGCGTGGTCGAAGTCCAACCGCTCGACCTCTACCGCTTCGCTTCGCAACCGCGAACGTTCGACCAGTTCACCCAAAACAAACTGCGGTCCCACTCCCGGTCCGAGGGCGGTTTTCGTGCAATCGCGGTCGCTTTGGACTTGAGCCGGCTGGGCTACGCGGAGGGTGCGTTGGTCGACGGCCTCTTCTTCCAGTCGATGGCCGGCGTCGCCGCCTTCGATCCGGTTGCCGTTCTGGGGCTGCCCGAGCCAATTGCCGAAAACCTGCTGGCCAAGCAGCCGTTGCCAAAGCCGTTCGTTCCCGAGCAGGCCGGGTTGCTGGCGGCCGTGCTTGAAGGCCCGATGGCCGGTTGCGAGGAGATCATTTTCGCCCAGCGCGTGTCGGGACGCGACCATTGGTACGGCAACTTCGGCCACTACTGCAACCCGAAATCGCCCTACAGCAACGGCGCGCTTATCAAGACGGATGATATGCGTTACGCTTTCGGCGACGGCGGGCGGCTTTGCCGTTTCAATCTTCGCACGGGCGAGCTTCGCGTACTGTTGGACGATCCGGCCGGCGGCATTCGCGATCCGAACGTTCATTACGACGGCCGCAGGATACTCTTCTCCTACCGCAAGGGCGGCAGCAAAGCCTATCACCTTTACGAAATAAACGTCGACGGCAGCGGCTTGAAGCAACTGACCGACGGGCCGGACAACGACATCGAGCCGATCTACCAGCCCGACGGCCATATCATGTTCTGTTCGAGCCGCTGCCACCGCTTCGTGCCCTGCTGGCACACGCAGGTGGCCGTGCTCTACCGCTGCGACGGCGACGGCCGCAACGTGCGGATGGTTTCCAACAACGCCGAGCAGGAGAACACGCCCTGGATGCTGCCCGACGGCCGCGTGTTGTTCATGCGCTGGGAGTACGTCGACCGCAACCAACTGCTTTACCACCATCTTTGGACGGTGAACCCCGACGGCACGGCCGTGATGGTCTTCTTCGGAAACCAGCACAAGGGCCTGGCCATGTTGGACGCCAAGCCCATACCGGGTAGCGACAAGATCGTGGCCTCCTTCTCGCCCGGCCACGGCCGCGCCGAGCACATGGGCCACATTACGGTCGTCGATCCGAGCGGCGGGCCGGACGACATGAGCATGGCCCGACGCATCTGCGACCGCAACTTCCGCGATCCTTACGCGCTCTCGGCGAATCACTTCCTGGTGGCCGACAAGGCGGGCATCCACCTGCTCGACGCCCAGGGAAACACGCAGTTGATCTTCAAGCCGGCCCTAAAGGGCGCCCGTTGGGACTGTCACGAACCCCGGCCGCTTCGGCCCCGCGGGCGCGAGCCGATCGTCCCCTCCCGGATAGAAGACTCCCGAACCACCGGGCGGTTGGTCCTTTCCGATATCTACGAAGGCCGCAACATGGAAGGCGTTCGGCGTGGTGAGATCAAGAAATTGCTCGTGCTGGAGCAATTGCCCAAGCCGGCCAATTTCTCGGGCGGACAGGAACCGCTAACCATCGGCGGCACCTTCACCCTGGAACGCACGCTGGGGACCGTGCCCGTCGAGCCAGACGGCTCGGCATACATGGAACTGCCGGCGTTGCGATCGGTGTTCTTCGTCGCGCTGGATGAAAACGATCAGTCGGTCAAGCGGATGCAGAGCTTCGTCACCGTGCAGCC
>CAZDHN010000221.1:0-9237 GCA_964505115.1 uncultured Planctomycetaceae bacterium | reverse complement strand
CCGTGGTGATGGCCGACAAGCTGGACGCCCGAATGGCCGCCCTGGCCGGCTGCCTCCAAAAGCTCCCCGACGGCGACCGGGAATTGATCGAGAAAAGGTACGTCCAAGGGATAGACGTGGGCGACCTTGCCCGCTCGCTCGCCCGCTCGGTTCATGCCGTCTATCGGGGGTTGCGACGGATTCACGACGTGCTCTATCGGTGCGTGAACCGGACGCTTGCCGAGGAGGGCACGTGATGACTCCTTCAAAGAGGCAGTTTCCCGAACTCCGCCGGCTGCTGGCGGCGCTGGACGAAGGCGAACTGACCGAGCGGCAGGAGGCCCGGATCGAGCAGTTGGTGGCCGAGGATGTCGAGGCTCGGCGGTTCTATCTGGAATTCGTGTTTCTGCTTGGCCAACTGCGCTGGGATCGTGTCCAGCAAAAGGCTCTCGAAGCATCTCTATCCAACAAGTCGGCCGCCACGTCCCCGGCGGCCGCCACGTCCCCGCTGCTTGGGTTCCTAACGGACGGCCTCCGGCAAGGCATGGACATGCTGGGCCGCACCACCACGGTCTCGCTGCTGGCCGCCGCAATGGTGCTCGGCTCGCTGCTGACGCTGTTGGCCTTATGGGCCGCGCCGACCTATCGCAATTGGATTGATCGGTCGCCCAGCGCTCCCGAGCCGACGCTGGTCGCCCGGCTGGTGGGGGCCGCCGACTGCCGCTGGGCCGATCCCCACGCGGCGCCGTCAATCGGCACGGCCCTATTCTCGGGCGAGAAGATCGAGATGCTTTCGGGCCTGGCCGAGATCAAGTTCAACAGCGGCGCCCGGGTGATCCTGGAGGGTCCCGTCGTTTTCCAGTGCGAGTCCCGAAAGAGCGGCTTTTTGCACGGGGGAAGACTGACGGCCAAAGTCTCTGGCGAGGCCCGTGGGTTCATGATCGGAACACCCGCCGCAACGGTTGTCGATCTGGGTACCGAGTTCGGCGTCGAGGTGAACGAAGACAGGATGGTCAGCGTCCACGTTTTCCAGGGAAAGGTGATGCTGCAAATGTTCGGGCTGACAGCCGCGGCGTCGCGCAAGATCGAACTTAACGCCGGCCAGTGGGCGTCCGTGGATCGGGTGGGGGCAGCAACATACTACCCCGGCTTGGGGCCGAAAGTTGCTGGAAACCAGATCGATTTCGTTCGCGAGATTCCCAACAGAACCACCAAGGTGCCCGTTGGGGTGGCGAACCCCGCCTACTCGATGAATGGACTGGTCTACCACTTGGACGCAGCCTTGGGCGTAACCACAAGCGCCGGCCTGGTCACCCGGTGGGCCGATCAGAGTGGGAACAATAATCACTTCGTCGGAACCGACAGCGGCACACAACCGACCTGGGTCTCCAGTGTGACCGGCTTCAACAATCTGCCCGCCGTACGCTTCGACGGCTCGGATGTGAATCCGCTCAAGCTTAATGCCCCCACCACGCCGAGAACTGTGTTTATCGTCAACATGACCGGTGGGTCGGCAGTCGCCGGTGCCGGTATCTGGGGGACTGGCCCCGACACGGGCCTCCGCCGCAGGAATGCAGCAGGCGCTCCCTACTGGCAGAACCGTAACGGGAACGACTTTCACCATGATGGTGACCTGTATGTCAATGGCGCCACGGGCGGCGATCCGGATGGCAATCATCAGCCTTTGGAGACGCCAGGCATCGTGGAGGCATATGGCTACAAGGGGGTGTTGGCGAGTACGTCGCTTGGCGGCTACTACACGCTCGGTGGGAGAAACTGGGCCGGAGACATCGCGGAGATCGCCGTGTTCGACCGGAAGCTCACCCAAGCCGAACGGGAGTTGATTGTCGGCTACCTCGGCGCGAAGTACGGGATTCGCACGCCTTTTCCTCCGCCTCCGCCGCCGGCGGAGCCCTCTGCGCCGCCCGGGCAGAAGCGAGACTCCGAAGGTGGAGAGAAGGAGAGCCGGCATGACTGAATTGGGACACGGCAGTGGCAGAGAACTGACCCTAGTATCCACCGTGGCCGGCTTCAACAATCGTCCCGCCGTGCATTTCGACAACGGCTTGGGCTTGGATCCGCTCAAGCTTAATACCTCCACCAAGCCGAGAACCGTGTTTATTGTCAACATTACCGGTGGGTCGGTCGTCGTCCAGCAAAACCGTCTCGCTCCAGTTCGATCAAACGCTCACGCGAAGGAGACCAGAGTATGAAGTCCCAGACAATCCTCGTTGTGCTACTGGCCATTGCATTGCTCTCGACCATCGGCACGGTCGGTCAGGCGGTCACGTTCACTTGGACCGGCGACACGGACCTCGATTGGGACACCGGGACTAACTGGAGCGGCGTCGCGCCGACACAGGCAGACATGGGTGCGACCAACACCGTGCAATTCACCGGAACCACGATGCCTACCAGCAATGTCAAGGACCTTGGATACAACACAGGCTACGCTTGGACGTCCAAGCTGGAACTCAACAGCGGTGGAACGCTTAGCATGGGCGTGCAGTCCAGGAACAACGGGCTGTGTTACAATGGCGCTAGCATCCAGACGATGTTGACCATCGGCGACGGAATCGGCAGTGTCGCGAGCGTGACCCTGCAATTCACCGAGGCCCTTCTGCTGAACCGGCATGAGCAAGGCAGTACGCTCACCACGCTCGTTAACCGGGACGGTGTACTTGATGTCCAAGGCTTGCTGACCATGACCTACAACGATTCCCGTAGCGGAATACTGGACATCATCGGCGGATCGGTCACCGCCGACGCCTTGAACATGATGAACTTCGATAAACCCGGCAGTTTTGCCAATACGACGCGGGTGAAGCTCAGAGATAGCGGTTCCTTCACGGTCGACGGAGTCGTGGACAACACGATGTATAGTTGGGATGACTCCATCGGCACCATCCGCTTCCTGGATAAGTCGAGCGCCTACTTCACGGCCAAGTACCGCGGCGACCTGTCCGACCTGGCAGCGGTCCAAAGCTCGCTGGGTACGCTGTTCGTCAGTGATACCGACTGGACGCTGCTGGCCGAGGATGTGGACGGCGTCTACTTCAAGGTAACCGCCGTGCCCGAGCCGGGCTGCCTGGCCCTCGCCGTCCTCGGCTTGTGCGGTCTGGGCTTCGTCCGGCGGCGGAAGCGGAAGTGAGTCGGGCAGCGTAACTGCCGCCGACCAAAACGCCTACACCAGCCGCCGAACGCGCCACGCCATGCCGGTCGGGCCAGACCGGGATGAAGAACCGACCGGAAACTCTCAACAGATAAAAGGAATCCCATGAAACCCATCTTATGGTTAACCGCGCTTGTCGCGGTTGCACAAGTTCTCGTCGCCGATGTCGAAGCCGGCTCGCTGGAGGGCAGCCGGCCGAATATCATACTGGTGATCACCGACGACCAGGGCTATGGGCCAGTCGGCCGGCACGGGCATCCGTGGATCAGGACGCCGAATCTGGACAAGCTGTACGATAGCAGCCTCCGCTTCACCCGATTCCTGGTCAGCCCGACCTGCTCGCCCACCCGGGCGGCCTTGATGACCGGCCGGCATCCGATGCGAAACGGGATCACGCACACGATTCTCGAACGCGAACGGATGACGCTCGACGCGGTCACGCTGCCGCAAGTCTTGAAACGGTCCGGCTACGCCAGCGGAATCTTCGGCAAGTGGCATTTGGGCGACGAAGAACCGTACCAACCGCACAAACGGGGTTTTGGCGAAGCCTTCATTCACGGAGCCGGCGGAATTGGGCAAGCGTACCAGTGCAGTTGTGCCGACGCGCCGGGCAACAAGTACTTCAACCCCACGATTCGTCACAATGGCTCGTTCGTCCGCACCAGCGGCTTCTGTACCGACATCTTCTTCGCCGCCGCGCTGGGTTGGATCGAGCAAGTCAAGCAGAACGGCGCTCCCTTCTTCGCCTACATCACGACCAACGCGCCCCACGGCCCGTTTATCGCTCCGCCGAAGAACACCAAGCGTTTTACCGATCTGGGGTTCAACGAAAAGACGGCCGGCTTCTACGGCATGATCGAGAATATCGACGAGAACGTCGGCCGCCTGATGGGTAAGCTCGACCAGTGGAAGCTGTTCGATAACACGCTAGTGATCTTCATGTCGGACAACGGCATGACCGGCGCCGGTTCGGGCCGCAAGGGCAAGCTGCTCGGCAAGTCGCCCGACGGCACGGAGCTCTTCCCCTACAACGCCGGCATGAAGGGCCAGAAGGGAAGCGCCGACGAGGGCGGCTGTCGCGTACCCTTCTTCGTCCGCTGGGATGGACAGATTACGCCCGGAAGAGACATCGACCGGATCGCCGCCCACATCGACATTCTGCCGACACTCGTCGCGCTTGCCGGCGGCAAAGTGCCGCAAGGCCAGGTCGAGGGGCGCAGCCTGTTGCCCTTGATCGAGAACCCGAAAGCCGACTGGCCCGACCGGTTCCTATTTACGCACAAAGGCCGCTGGAAGACCGGCGAAGATCCCGACAAATGGCAGTGGAAGAACTTCGCCGTCCGCAATCAACGCTTCCGGCTGGTCGGCGAGAATGCCCTGTACGACATGCGGACCGATCCGGGTCAGGCGACGAACGTTATCGACCAGCATCCCGAGGTCGTCAAAGCGATGCGGGCCGCCTACGCCAAGTGGTGGAAGCAGACGCGTCCGCTGATGGTCAACGAAGACGCCCCCATGTCGCCCACGCGCCCCTTCCACGAACTCTACAAGAAACAACTCGAAACCAGCGGGATTCCGAACTGGAAGGCACCGTCATTTTAGCCGGGGGAGCAGCCGGGGGTCAGACCTTGAATAGTGAATATGGTGGCTGGGGCTCGCTCTGCTGATCTACGCCCGGCGGAGGCGCCAATAGATTTGGGAGATGGACGTTCGGGTATTGGTTTGCACTCTTGTATTGTTGATGAGGATCCCACGATGAGGCCAACTCTCCAATCCGAAATCCGCAATCCCAAATCCCACGGTTTTACGTTGGTGGAGTTGTTGGTCGTAATCACGATCATCGGGATTCTGATCGCCCTGCTCTTGCCGGCGGTGCAGTCGGCCCGCGAGGCCGTCCGCCGGATCCATTGCGCAAACAATCTCAAGCAGTGGGGGCTGGCGTCGATGAACCACGTTCAGGTTCACGGCTACATTCCCACGGGCGGCTGGGCCGGCTGGGTTGGGGAGGCCGAGCGGGGCTTCGGGCTGCGCCAGCCGGGCGGATGGATCTACAACCTCCTGCCTTATATCGAGCAACAAGCGTTGCGCGACCTCGACGCCGACAAAACCGGGCAGGACAAGATCGATGCCCTCAACCAGCGCGAGAAAACGCCGCTTAACATGGCCAACTGTCCGACGCGGCGACATAGCGTGCCCTATCCGAACCCCAGAGATTATACCAACCACAATGGAAACACGAGCCCCGAGCACGCCCGGGCCGATTACGCTGCCTGTGTGGGCGATCCTCCCGGGAACGAACTGCGGAACAACTGCGTGTCCACCTATGCGCAAGGCGACGACCCCGATTACCAGATTCCCTATCCGGACAATAACGGCGTTTCTTATGAGCACAGTCTCGTGTCGATGGCCGACATCCGTGATGGCACCACGAATACGTACATGTTCGGCGAGCGATATCTCTGCCCGGACAACTACCTTACCGGGACCGACGCTTCCGACGACTGGTGCATGTACCGTGGCAGTGGCAACGACTTGGTACGCTCGACCCACCTCGGCTGGACTCCACTCCAGGACAAGTCCGGATATGTCAACAGCATGCGTTTCGGAAGCGCTCATTCCGGCGGCTGCAATATGGTCTTCTGCGACGGGTCGGTACGCTCGATCAGCTACTCGATCGACCCGACCACCCACCGCCGCCTGGGCAACCGCCGCGACGGCCAGCCGGTCGACGGCGCCCGGTTCTGAAGCCCGCGGGATGCTCGCCCTCAACGGGCCTTGCCCTATCCGCAACGTACCGCAATCGGCTTGGTCGGATGACGGGGCCAACAAACCCAACATCGTTCTGATTCTGGCGGACGACATGGGATACGGGGACCTGAATTGCCAGAACCCCGAATCCAAGATACCCACCCCGAATCCGGACTTGGAGAACTCCAAATCACCCCCGGTGTCCCGGCAGTCCCCCTATTGATCCTTGCATGGTCAATGATCCAGGGCGAAGCCCGGTTCCCTGGCGGGACCCCCTTGAGTCGCGCATTAGCTATGCAAGAATCAATAATTCTCCAGTTTGTAGCAGGACTGGCAAGAATTCAGCCCGCCAGCGGCAATCGATCCGAATTCCCGTGAACCCGGCTACCGCTTTGCCCCGTTCCCTCGCGGGGCAAATTAGGGTATCCTGAAGTATTGGTATATTCAGCGGGTTCGCATGTAAACAGGGCAATGAGCGACGAGATTCAATCTGGCGAGCCGGTCAGTCAGGACCGGACCTTTTCGATCAACGTGGCCGATCGGGTGCGGCGGCTGCCGCCCTATCTGTTTGCGCAAATCAACCGGCTGATGGCCGAAAAGCGTCGAGCGGGTAATGACGTTATCGACCTGGGCATGGGAAACCCAAGCGACGCACCCAATGAAATGGTTATCGAAAAGCTGGCCGAGGCTGCCAGGGACCCCAAGAATCACGGCTATAGCGAGGCCATCGGACTGTTAAACCTCCGCCGGGAGGTCGCCAGCCGCTATTTCAAGCACCACGGCGTCCGGCTCGACCCGCAAGGGGAAGTGCTCGTCTGCCTGGGCTCGAAAGACGGGTTCAGCCATTTATGTTTGGCGCTGATGGGGCCGGGTGACACGGCCATTGTGCCGGCGCCGTCCTATCCGGCCCATATTTATGCCGTGGCATTGGCCGCCGCCAACGGCATCCTGCTGGAGGTGGCCGACAGCGAGAAGCTGCTGTCGAATATCGCCTACACTTGCCAGCACATGGTGCCAAAGCCGAAGGTGCTGATCGTCAATTACCCCCACAACCCCACCACGACCATCGTCGAGCCCGAGTTCTACGTCGAGGTGGTCCGCCTGGCCAAGCGCTACGGGTTCATGGTGATTAGCGATCTGGCCTACGAGGATGTGGCTTTCGACGGCTACAAGGTGCCCAGTTTTCTAGCCGCGCCGGGAGCGATCGATGTCGGCATTGAACTGACCACCATGAGCAAGGGCTACAACATGGCTGGCTGGCGCGTGGGGTTCTGCTCGGGTAACGCCGAAATGGTCCGGGCGCTGGCGACCATCAAGACCTACTACGACTACGGCATGTTCCGGCCGGTCCAGATCGCCGCGATCATGGCCCTGCGCCATACCGACGCGGCCGTCGAAGCTCAGTCGGCCGTCTATCAGAACCGTCGCAACGTGCTCTGCGACGGACTTGAGCGGATCGGCTGGACGATCGATCGACCCAAGGCCACCATGTTCGCCTGGATTAAGATTCCCGAGCCCTGGGCCAGCCAGATGAACTCCTTCGACTTCGCCATGAAGCTCTTGAGGGAGGCCGACGTGGTGGTCAGCCCCGGCGGCGGGTTCGGGCCCGCCGGCGAAGGCTATCTGCGCATGGCACTTGTCGAGAACGAAAACCGAATCCGCCAAGGCGTTCGCCAAATCGCCCGTTGCCTGGGTAAGGCCTAGCCCGCATCTCTCACCAGCCGTGGCTGCGTCGTGCGGCACGATTCATCCTCAACGTATTCACCAATACGCCCGCGGATAAATCGCTTGCACTCCTTGCCACGACAGAACTTACGACCTCTCGTGACGATGTTGGTGAGAAATACGGGCTAGTGCCGAAAAGATCGGCCCCGCGTTTGGCAAGGGCGCTGCGCCGTCGGCTGGCATGACACTTGTCTGGAGTGTCCGGCGGCGGCGCCCCTGCCAAGCACGGGGCCACAATGTTCATTCTCGGGTCTTCAGCACATTACGCAGCCCGTCGTCTGACTGCGCGTCTGGTGGGCAATTTCACCCCACCCAGGAGCAAGCCGGGCTTATAGGCTTTCATTCCACACCGATGGCACCTGACACAGACGACGAACAGCGACAGGGGAAAAAACAGTAAGGTGTTTCCGCTCTCACTTTCAAATAGCCGGTTCGAGCCGCAACGTTCACATCGCATCTTGGCACCTTGTCGAGTCATTCTGTTAGATGCCCCCCGTCACCACGTCGTACCGATGCCGGTCGCCCACGCGCCAATTCCGACAACGGTTGCACGCCCGAGTAAGCCACGGGCAAAGCGTGGACGAACCACGCATAACATCGGTTATACCGAATCTGTGGCTTGAGCCGTTTGGCGGGAGTTTTCAAAAAACACTGGGATTCCGTGGACTCGGCCAGCCATCGGATACCAGATTGGGGCCGATAAGGTGTCGCGAGAGGGTAGTAATATGGCATGGTTCAATTCTGCCAAGATCCAGGTAACATTTCGCGGTCGGGAGGGCGAGGCTCCTGCCGAGCCGAATGCAACGCGTGGCAACAGATTACGGCTCGGCGGGAGCCTCGCCCTCCCGGCCAGGTGTAACCCAGGTTTGAACCAGGCCACGTTTTCCCCTCTTTCCCGTTTCCCCCTTACCTCGCTTCCCGTTGTCCCTTGCCCCCAACGTGGCACAAACCGCAATCCGCACCCAGCCAACGGAAAGTTGGCCTTCCGCGCACCCCCCGGACGTGATAGAATCCCCGTGAACTGACCGATGTACACACGGGGTGAAAGCGCGTTGGAAGGGGTGTGGCAATGGCTGCCAGTACGGGTAAACCACGGGCGCGAGAACGGTGCGAAACGACCGCGCCGGCCGAAACGCCTCGCCAGGAAATCGAGCAGCGCGGAGACATCCGCCAGATGCTCCAGAAGCAGGGTCAACTCACCAACACGGTGTTGCAGAACTTGCCCGTGATGGCCTTCTTGCTCGACGAAGAAGGCAACTTTGTGGAATCGATCGGCGCGGGGCTCCGGCGGCTGGGGCGGAACGATCATCAACTCAACGGCGAGAATGCGGTAGAAGTCTTTCCCCAGATAGGCAAGTGGATTGAACGGGCGCTGTCCGGCGAAAGCGTGCACTTCGAGTCCGAAGGCACCATCGACGGCAACTTCTGGGCATTCAAAAACCTCCTGACGTTCGACGAGGTACGCGGTGGCGGCGCGGTCGGTTTCGCGATCGATATCACCGAGCACAAACAGGCCGAGCAGCGGGTGGAGAAGCAACGTGCCGAGCTGGCCCATATCGCCCGGGTGAGAACGGTCGAGGAACTGGCCAGCGGTATCGCCCACGAACTCAACC
>CAZDHN010000220.1:0-9238 GCA_964505115.1 uncultured Planctomycetaceae bacterium | reverse complement strand
GTATTTGGCTAGGGGGCCGGATGTGAAACGGGGCTCGGGCGGGGTCCAGTTCTTGGCGCGGGCGGCCAGCTCCTCGTCGGTCAGGCGGACGTCGAGCTTGTGGGCGGCGATGTCGATTTCGATGATGTCGCCCGGCTCGATCAGGCCGATGGGGCCGCCGGCGGCCGCCTCGGGGCTGATGTGGCCGATGCAGGCGCCGGCCGTGCCGCCGGAGAAGCGGCCGTCGGTGATTAGGGCCACCTTGTCGTCCAAGCCCATGCCCTTGATGGCGCTGGTGGGCGCGAGCATCTCCTGCATGCCGGGTCCGCCGCGTGGTCCCTCGTAGCGGATCACCACCACGTCGCCCGCCTTCACCTTGCCGCTAACGATCCCCTCGTAGGCCTCGGTTTCGGCCTCGAAGATCACGGCCGGGCCGGAGTGTTTCATCATTTGCGGGAGCACGCCGGCCGCCTTGACGACCGCGCCGCCGGGCGCCACGTTTCCGTATAGGATGACCAGCCCACCCTCTTCGCTGTAGGCGTCGGCCACTTCGCGGATGCAGTCGGTGGGCTCGAAGCCCAGGTCGTCGGACGAAAGATCGCGGATCGAGGCCACCGTCCGCTCGACGCACATGCCCTCGCTGTGTCGCACGCCACCGGCGGTGACGGCCGCCATCTCCAGTGCATCCTGGCAAACCGTTTCGGCGCGGATGTCGAATTGGGCGATGTTCTGGCCCAGCGATTGACCGGTCACCGTAGGGCAATCGAGGTTCAACAGCCCCGGTCGCCCCCGGTTGACGCTGCCCAAGATGGTGTGGATACCGCCGGCGTTGTGGACATCTTCCAGGTGGTACTGGCAGCTTGGCGATACCTTGCAGACGTTGGGCGTTCGCTGGCTGAGGCTGTTGATCCGCTGGACATTGAACTCGACGCCGGCCGCGTCGGCCACGGCCAGCATGTGCAGCACGGTGTTGGTGCTTCCGCCCATGGCCATGTCCAACACCATCGAGTTCTCGATCGACTCGATTGTGATGATTTCTCGAGGCAGCAGGCCGTGTCCCTCGCCGTCGCGGTAGAAGGCCAGTGCCATCTCGACGACCCGCTCGGCGGCATGGCGGAAGAGCCGCTTGCGTTCCGCGCTGCTGGCAAGCAGCGTGCCGTTGGTGGGCAGTGCCATGCCCAGCGCCTCGCAGAGGCAGTTCATGCTGTTGGCCGTGAACATGCCGGAGCAGGAGCCGCAGCCCGGGCAGGCGGCCTTCTCCATCGCCAGCAGTTCGTCGGCCGATACCTTGCCGTCCTGCTTGGCCGCGGCACCGACGAAGACATCGATCAGGTCGACCACGCGGCCGTCGGGCATGCGGCCGGCTTCCATCGGTCCGCCGCTGGCGAAGATGGTGGGGATATTGCATCGAGCGGCGGCCATCAACATGCCGGGGATGATTTTGTCGCAGTTGGGCAAACAGA
Source organism: uncultured Planctomycetaceae bacterium (assembly GCA_964505115.1). GTDB lineage: Bacteria > Planctomycetota > Planctomycetia > Pirellulales > Thermoguttaceae > CAZDHN01. Next base: position 7,796 of record CAZDHN010000220.1, on the reverse strand, counting down.
TCATCGCGTCGAAGCAGTGGGCCTCGATCATCGTCTCGACGCAGTCGGCGATCAGTTCCCGGCTGGGTAGCGAGTACTTCATGCCCACGTGACCCATGGCGATCCCGTCGCAGATGCCGATCGTGTTGAACTCGATGGGCACGCCGCCGGCCGCGCGAATGCACTCCTTGACGTACTGGCCGACCTTGTTGAGATGTACGTGGCCGGGAATCACGTCGGTGTAGCTGTTGCAGACGGCGATCAGCGGCTTTTGGGATTGGAAATCGTCCTCCCCGACAACGGTCGCCCGCATTAGGCTCCGGTGGGGGGCACGGAAATCACCTTTTGTTACGGTATCAGATCGCATGATTTTGGGTCCTTTCAGCTTGAATTGGAAAGCAGCCGACCATTGTAAGCCCCCGGCCGGCAAAAGTGTAGCAGGGTGGCAAGTGGAATCGACACCGGTTATATTTGAAGTGTTCAGCCCACCAGATATTCTTACCGAGGATCTCGCCATGCGACGAATTCTGATGTTTCTGTGTGTTTCCGTGCTCGTATCTTCCGTCCATGCGGCGGACAAAGCGGCCGATTGCGACCGGTTCACGCCCGTCTTCGACGGTAAAACGTTCGACGGCTGGGAAGGCAACCTCAAGGTATTTCGGGTCGAGGACGGGGCAATCGTGGCCGGAAACCTCAAGGAACGTATCCCGCATAACGAGTTTCTCTGCACCAAGAAGCAGTACGGCGATTTCGAGTTGCGCTTGAAGTTTAAGCTGGTGGGCAAGCCGGCCAACGCGGGCGTGCAGATTCGCAGCCAGCGAGTGCCCGGCGATACGGAAGTGTGCGGCTACCAGGCCGACCTGGGCGACGGCTGGTGGGGATGCCTCTACGACGAATCGCGACGCCGCAAGGTGCTGGCCGGCCCGCCGAAACCCCAGCGCGACAAGCCGGTCAAGCGCGACGACTGGAACGATTATCGCATCCGCTGCCAAGGTGCCCGGATACAGCTCTGGATCAACGGCCGCCAGACGGTCGATTACACCGAGCCGGACGACTCGATCCCGCGCAGCGGCATCATCGGCCTGCAAATCCACGGCGGCGACCCCCGCGAAGCCTGGTACAAGGATATTCGCATCCAGGAGTTGCCGGGCAAGTAGCCGCTAGATCGCGAGTCCCCTCTCCCTTTGGGAGAGGGTTAGGGTGAGGGCGCGTATGAGCGAACTGTTTGATTCTGGGTACGTGTCGGCAACACCACTGTGCGGGGCCCGCGATGTGCAGGGATGATTGCCATTGTGATTATCGCATTCCGAAGGGGCAATTACTGTTCCAAGTTGCCGGTGGCTGCATTTTGACTATTTACGGCACGGGCTTGATAGTGTCCGATTTCGGTCGACTCAGCCCGGCCGATTGGTTGCCTCCTCTTGTGTTAATTGCTATTGGCCTGTTCTTACCGGGCGAAACGGCTTTCCGCATCAGGAGGCAGAAGCGGAATCAGTCGCGGGTCGTGCTGAGCGAGATGTCGCTGGCCGTGCCCGGGCTGTTTCCTATCGGACGGGATAGCCGCGTGCCTTACGACCAGATCACCGGAGTGACCGAAATTGGTGGGCCGGGCTTCTTTCGCATGCACATGATCCATGTGTCGCACAATGGGGGCAAGACGAGAATCGCATGCAAATGCCTGCCCGAGACGGGGGCCGCAGCCGAGATTATGCGGTTGTTGCGCGAGCGGCTGGAACCGTATCCGGTCGCGTTCAAGTACCAGGAAACGTTTGGCATACGCTGGTCCAACATTCAGTTCTCGCTGCGTTCGATCCTTCTGGCAACCACAGTCTTGGCAGTTGTTCTGGGGCTCTGGATGTATGTTGATCCGGTGCCGCAGTGGTCGGATCTCGGCAGCCCCATTTTCTTCCTGACTGGCTATGTGCTACCCTTCTTGCTTGCCTTCACGGCGTACAGGCCCGTTCGGATCTTCGGGATTGGGTACTTCATTGGTGTTGCCGTCGAGTTCCTTGCCCTCATGTCGACGTTGATCAGTCTTAGGAACTTGACGACTGGCGTGTTCCAGCAGGGCTCGTATCCGCTGAGCTTGCCTATCATGCGAATGTTCGTGGCCTTCGGCTGGGAAAAGCCGGACTGGTTCATTGTATCCGCGAGGCCGTTTGCGATAGCGGTATTCATCTCCGGAATGCTAACGGGAACCGGCGTGCTGTTGATTTGGGGGACCGCAAGCTGGCTTGCGGCTTGGCGCCGCGGCGCTGGTTGAACGGCGAGCGACAATTCAATAGAATTACCCGGAGGGGACGGGTGGCGCTGATGACCAGCGCTTGATGGAGTTTCCGACAATCCCCCGGCGGAGCCGAGGGCTAAGGGACAGAATCGCGGATATAAAATGCCTCCAAAATTCATCTACTTCGATCTTGGTAAGGTGCTGGTCGACTTCAGCGTCGAGCGGATGTGCCGGCAGATGGGCCAAGTGGCGGGCGTCGACGCCGACCGGGTGGCCGAGGTCGTCTTCGAGGGCAAGCTGCAAGAGCAATCGGAAACGGGGCAAATCACCGACCGCGAGTTCCACGAGGCCTTCTGCGAGCGGACAGATACTCGACCCGACTTCGACGCGCTAAAACAGGCCGGTAGCGACATCTTCGATCTCAACCCCACCATGCTCCCGCTGATCGCACATTTGCTGAGGACGGGCCACCGGCTGGGTGTTTTGTCGAATACCTGCCAGAGCCATTGGGAGCATTGCCGGAATCGCTATCATGTGATCGGCGATGCTTTCGAGGTCCACGCCCTGAGCTTCCGCGTGAAGGCGGCCAAGCCCTCGGCGGAAATGTTCCTTGCCGCCGCCGAGTTGGCCGGCGTCCAGCCCGGCGAACTTTTCTTCACCGACGACACGCCCGGCCACGTAGCCGGCGCCCAAGCCGCGGGATTCGACGCCGTGCGGTTCACCTCGGCATCCCAAATAGCGGCCGAACTGCACAAGCGCGGGGTTGCGTTCAACTATTGACCGTCCTTTTGGTCGAGGTCTTTCCAGATCTCCGACAGCGGACGACTGCCACGCTCGTTACGTAGCCGTTCAATTTCCTCGTCGGAAAAGGGCGAGAGGTCTTTGGCCTCTTCGCTGCTCTTGGGTTGGTAGAACGGCTGGAAGATGCCGAGGACCTTTCCTGACCGATCACAGATCGGCAGCATTCCTTCGGCTTTAGCCAGTTTCTCGCCAGTCACCCCGTCGACAATTAGCCCACTCATTGTGAATGCCTCCCTATCCAATACATCTATATTGTAACACGGCGGCACCGACTAGACAGGTCGGAATTCGGAGATCGGATGTCGGAAGCCACGAATCCCCCCGCTTGCGCTTTCCGACCTCCGATTTCCGACTTCCGACTTCGTTAGAAGATGTAGCGGTTGACGACGTTCTCGAACAATTCTTGGCGGCCGCTGGTGTTGGGCGTGGCGTCGCCCTTTTCCAGCATGTATTTTTCGAGCGAGGCGAAGCCGTGCTTGCCGGTCTCGATTTCGGCACCGATGCCGGAGTCCCAGGAGCTATAGCGGTCGGCGACCATGCCGGCCAACTCGCCCTCGGCACGAATTGCGGCGGCCACTTTGAGGCCCTTGGCGAAAGTGTCCATGCCACCCACATGGGCGTAGAAGAGGTCGATCGGCTCGAAGCTTTCGCGGCGGACCTTGGCGTCGAAGTTTACGCCGCCCGGCGCCAGGCCGCCGAACTTGAGGAAGGCCAGCATGATCTTGGTGGTCATGTAGACATCGGTGGGGAACTGGTCGGTATCCCAGCCCAGCAGCATGTCGCCCGTGTTGGCGTCGACCGAGCCCAGGAACCCTTGGTGTCCGGCGTACTCGAGTTCGTGCTCGACACTGTGACCGGCCAGCGTGGCGTGGTTCGTCTCGATGTTCATCTTGACGTGGTCCTGCAGCCCATAAGCGCGGAGGAAGTTGATGCAGGCGGCGGAGTCGAAATCGTACTGGTGCTTGGTGGGTTCCTTTGGTTTCGGCTCGAAGTAGAACTGGCCGGTGAAGCCGATCTGCTTGGCGTAGTCGACCGCCATGTGCATGAAGGAGCCGAGGTGATCGAGCTCGCGCTTCATGTCGGTGTTCCAGAGGTTCATGTATCCTTCCCGGCCACCCCAGAACGTGTATCCACCGCCACCCAACTCCAGCGTCACTTCCAGTGCCTTCTTCACCTGCGCGGCGGCGTGGGCGAAGGCATCGGCGTTGCAACTGGTGGCAGCGCCGTGCATGTATCGCGGGTTGCTGAACAGGTTGGCGGTACCCCAGAGCAGCCGGATGCCGGTCCGGTCGGACTCTTCCTTGATGGCCTTGACCACGGCGTCGAGGTTTTTGTTCGACTGGGCCAGCGTGTCACCCTCGGGCGCCACGTCGCGGTCGTGGAAGCAGAAGAAATCGGCGCCCAGCTTTTCCATGAATTCGAAGGCCACTCGAACCCGATTAACGGCGTTATCGACCGTGTCCTCCGCGCCCTCCCAGGGCCGGACCATCGTGCCGGGCCCAAACGGATCGGCTCCCGTGCCCCGCATCGTGTGCCAGTAGGCGACGCTGAAGCGGAGATGGTCCTTCATCGGCTTGCCTTCCACCAGCTCGTTCGCGTCGTAGAAGCGGAAAGCCAGGGGGTTGGTGGAATCGGGGCCTTCAAACTTGATTTTGTCGATTTCGGGGAACGCGGTCATTGGTATTCGTCCTCTTTTTATTGGAAGAACCGGTGCTATCTCATCTCATGGGCCATTCAACTTGCCCAGCCACACAGGCAGTATGATGCCAGTTTCTCTGGCATGATGCAAGGGGGGCGCGTCAAGCTGACAATGCCCGGGCAACAAGCCGGTATTGCTCCGCTGAAATTAGGGGATCCGCGAGCAAGAGATGTACTGATCCCGTTCTCTCTTGCGGTAGGGTTTTCTGCCCGATGCAATGCGGACACTGGTCACTGCCTTGGAAGTGTAGTGTCGTGAGGTATCCAAACGTGGACCCAGCAACGCTGGCTAGATGGACGCCGGTTCTGCTTTCCGGGGTAGTTACGGTAATCGTTGTCCCGCTGGCGATCTATTTTCATCAGTATTGCCCCCGAATCACTTCTCCGCAGTTGTAAGTCGACAGGCACTGGAGAATCCACGAGTCGACGTTCTCGCTGATGAAACGGACCGAGCCGTCGGCCAGACCGAACTGGGCACCGCCCGGATGCTCGCTGCCCGGGCTCTCGTAATGGAAGTTATTCATCTCGCCGAACGAGACATCGAAAAGCGTGCTCACGCCGCCGACGGCCCAGCCGTCGTGGGTGGTTCGGGTGCACAGGTTCCAGCGCGTGCTGCCGGTGCCGTTGATCCGCTGCAACTCGCCGATCATGATCGTGCTGGAGGTGCCGTCGTGAATGTGGCCGATCTCGACGCTTAGGTTGGGCGCGAAGAGCCCCAGGGCGCAAAGTCCCTGGGGGGATAGTAGCTCTCACTGAAACTGCCTATACCGCCGACGAGGTGATTGCAGGGATGCTGATCCCAAGCTTCGTTGGCGTCATCAGTGAAGCAGTTACCCCAGCCCGTGCAGCCGCCGTAGTCGGTTCCGCCGGCGTCCCAATCCTGGAACATCTGAAAGGCAATGTCCCTGGAACGTACCTCGCTACGCCGGCTGGGGCAGTAGAAGGCGGCGATATCGCGCTTGGCCACCGCCATGTTGCCCAAGACGTTCTTGGTGAAGTCCCACCGGTCGTGGATGGCGCTCTGTTCGAGGTAGGGCAATATCTGGAGCATCCAGCTTGTGCCATGCGCTCCGCTGGCTGCTTCGCCCTGGATGTCGTACTTCGAGACGGTGATTGCCGCCGGCGGCAGTGCTCCCAGGGCCGTTGCGTAGTTATGCAGTGCCAAGCCGAGTTGCTTGAGGTTGTTGGCACATTGCGTGCGCCGGGCCGCCTCCCGGGCACTCTGCACCGCCGGCAACAGCAAAGCGATGAGGATGCCGATGATGGTGATGACAACCAGCAACTCCACCAATGTAAAGGCGCGGCAACGGCCAGATCGCATTGATTGGTATCCTCACCGTTTACGTCGTCGGCGCGTAACGAGCAGTCCCAGCCCGGCAACGGTCAGAAGCAATAGCGTGCCCGGTTCGGGAACAACCTGGCCGGTGAGCAGAACGCTGTCGAGCCGCACCGCGTCCCAATCAGTCTTAACACCACTCGTCCAGGTGGTGCCGTACAAGTAGAGCCGAAACGCGGTCGTGTCGGTAATGCCTTGCAAGAATGACGTATCGCTCAAAACGACGGTATGGGTGTGAAAAACGTTACTGCCCTCGGGACCGATTGCTCCGGTGCCAAGCAAGGTGGTGAAATTGTCACCGCCCGCGCCGGGGTCTTCGTCGGCATAGAGCGAGAACTTATTCGGCACATAACCAAATCTACGGGCCATATCAAACTGCAAACTGGCCAGGTTCAGCGGAGTGTTGGCACCCGGCGTGATATTGAAGGTAACGTACTCGTTAGCGGCGATGATAGCCTAGGAGACACAACAAAGAGACAAACTCCTAATCCGATACTATTGTAACCTGCCACCCTTTCGCACTGTCAATCAGTTTCCGCGTAAATCGTTTCAGGTTTTGCGGCGTTCGTTGTTGAATCGGCCCGGGAGAAGGGGGATAATGTGACCCGTGGGCAGGCATTCGTGGAATCCGTCCGGCGTGATGCTCGGTAACCGCCAGCCCCCGCCGGCGGATATGGGCTATTACAGCCAAGGAATGGTTATCAGATGGGTAAAACGCCGCATGTAGCGCTTCTGATCGAGACTTCGCGCTCGTTTACGCGCGATCTGCTCAAGGGCATCCGCCGGCAGATGTCCGAGCACGGACACTGGTCGGTATACATGGAGCTGCGCGCGTTGGAATCGCGAGTTCCGCCCTGGCTGAAGAACTGGCGCGGTGACGGGATTATCACGCGAAGCAACTCGCAAGCCATGGTCGACACCGTGCTGGAAACCGGGCTGCCGGCCGTCGAACTCAGAGCCACGAAGTTGGGGCACGACTTGCCCTTCGTCGGCGTCGACAATCGGGCGATGGGCCAAATGGTCGTCGAGCATCTCCGCGAACGCGGCTTTCGGCGCTTCGGCGTCTACACCCTCGAGACGGAAGACTATTTCAAGGAACGAGTCGACAACTTCGTGGAAACCGTCCAGACGGCCGGGCACGAGTGCCACGTCTATCGGGCCGGTGGACGACGGGAACGGCCGCTCGCCTGGGAACAGAACCAACGCCAACTGACCGATTGGGTGGCCGGCCTGCCAAAACCGATCGGCCTGCTGGCCTGCACCGATCAGTTGGGGTTCTGGCTGCTGGACGCTTGCAGCAGGGCGGGCGTGTCGGTGCCGGAGGAGGTGGCCGTGGTCGGCGCGGAGAACGACGAGTCGCTCTGCACGATGTCCAGCCCGCCGCTATCGAGCGTGCAGTTCAACGGCCGGCGCAACGGCTACGAAGCGGCCGCGCTCTTGGCCCGGCTGATGAAAGGAGAGAGCCCACCCGACGAAACGCTCTACATCCCGCCGCTGGGTATCGTTACGCGGCAATCGTCCGACGTGATGGCCATCGAGGACGAAGACCTGGCGGCCGCCTTGCGTTTCATCCGCGAGAATGCCTGCAAGGGCATCGCGGTTGACGATGTGGTTGCCCGGCTGGCAATGTCGCGAAGCGCCCTGGAGCGGCGAATGCGGCAACAACTCGACCGCACCGTTCAGGCCGAGATCATCCGGATCAAGCTCAATCGGGTTAAGGAACCGCTGGTCGACACCGAGTTGCCGCTGGCGGCC
>CAZDHN010000219.1:0-9255 GCA_964505115.1 uncultured Planctomycetaceae bacterium | reverse complement strand
GCGGTGGACGCGGACGCTATCAACATCGATTGGGTCACCGTCGGTGACCCGGGCAATACGGCTGATACGCATGGCGACGGCTACGGTGCCGTGGGCTACAGCTACAACATTGGCAAGTACGAGGTTACCGCCGGGCAGTACCGGGACTTCCTTAATGCGGTGGACCCGACCGGCGCGAACTCAAAGCATTTGTACAACTCGTCGATGGACACCGAGTCGATGGGGTGCCAGATCACGCGGCATGAGGGCTCGACGTACGATTTCAGCGGCCGCCCGAGTGGCACCGAGGCTGACTGGGAGAACCGGCCGGTGAACTACGTGAGTTTCTACGACACGCTACGGTTCTGCAACTGGCTGCATAATGGTCAGGGCAGCGGTGATACCGAGGACGGGGCCTATCTTATGTCGTTGAATGCAGGCGTAGTTCGGAAATCCGGTGCCCTGTTCTTCCTGCCCAGCGAGGACGAGTGGTACAAGGCAGCATATTACGACGGAGCCTACGACGGAGCCACTGCCGAGTACTTCAACTATCCGACCAGCAGCAACACCGAGCCGGGCTACGTTAAGGACGACCTCAAGTTGAGCAATGATACGGCCATTACGTTCACCGACGGCGTAACCGACCCGGGCAAATACGCCACTTACGACGGCGACGGAGGAACCGACGGCATCGGAGCGCCCTACTACCGGACGGAAGTCGGGGAGTGGGAGAACTCCGCGAGTCCCTACGGGACGTTCGACCAGGGCGGCAACGTCTGGGAGTGGAACGAAGCGCTCGCCGGCTCGTCTCGCGGCTTGCGCGGCGGCTCCTTCGTTAATACTGCCTACTGGTTGAGGGCCTCTTCCCGCGATTCCTCCGATCCGGCCGCTGAGAACATTATTATCGGCTTCCGAGTGGCAAGTATAAGTATCCCTGAGCCCAGTAGCATTATCTTGTTGGTAAGCGGGCTGTTAGCGGGTTTGATTTGGCGGAGACGTCGGAAGTAGCACCCTTTATCCTTTTTTCCTTTTACCCTTTACCTTTTGTGCCGGCGGCGCAGCCGCCGGCGCGCGATTTATTTTTTGATGATGCAAGGGGTCGGGAGAGGGAGACACGTGCGGCATCGTGACGAACAACCGCAGGCCCCGGCGGTACTGATCAAGTGGTACGACTGGACGAAGTGGCTCTTGGAGCGGGTTGATAGCTTCCCGAAGAACCAACGATTCATCTTCGGCCAGCGCCTGGCCGACCGATCGCTCCGGGTGTTGGAGATACTCGTTGATGCAGCCTATCGGTCGAGCAAGGCGGAGTTGCTCGCGGAGGCGAATCGGCAAGTGGAAGTACTCCGCTGGCTGGTCCGCCTGGCCAAGGATCGAGGGTTGCTGACCGTGCGGCAGTATGGATTCGCCTGTAAGGGGCTGACGGAGTGTGGCCGGATGATCGGCGGCTGGCTGAAGCAGGCGGCCGCCAAGGAAGGAACCTCGCGTGCATCGGCATCACCATCTTTTTGAACGCATCTGCACCCTGGAGAACCTGATTATGGCGGCGCGGGCCGCCTTGCGCGGCAAGCGGACCAGGCCGCCGGGATCCGTGTTCCTGGCCGACTTCGAGAAAGAAATTTTCGCACTGCACGAGGAGCTTTGGGCAGGTATCTACCAACACGGCGCGTACAACTACTTCAAAATCCACGAACCCAAAGAACGGGTAGTGGCCGCTGCTCCTTTTCGCGACCGGGTGATGCACCAGGCCGTCGTGCGGGTGATCGAGCCGATCTTCGAGAAGCGTTTCATCGAGGACTCCTTTGCCTGCCGAGTGGGCAAGGGGACCCACGCCGCCATGCGCCGGGCCGCCCAGTTCAGCCGCCGCTTCCGCTATGCGCTGAAGTGCGACGTGCGGAAGTATTTCCCCTCAATGGACCACGACGTGTTGATGGGCCTGCTTCGGCGAGTGATCGCCGACGAGAAGCTGCTCGAACTGATCCGGCATATCCTCGATACGCACGAGGACGGCAGCCGGCAGGAGTGGCCGCCCGGCGGCGACCTGTTCGATGTTCGCCTCCGCAAGCGCGGGCTGCCGATCGGTAACCTCACCAGCCAGTTCTTCGCCAACGTCTACCTTAATCCGCTGGATCATTTCGTCAAGCACGAACTGCGCGTGAAGGGTTACCTGCGATACATGGACGACTTCGTCTTGTTTGGCGATGATCGTCGCCGCTTGAAACAGTATGGCCGGCGGATGGTCGAGAAGCTGGCGGAACTGTCTCTCGAAATGCACCCCGACAAGTACCGACTGGTCCCCACGCGCCTGGGTGTGGATTTCGTGGGCTTTGTGGTCTTTGCCGACGGGCGTATTCGGGTGCGAGCCTCATCGGTCCGACGATTCCAGCGGCGCTATCGGCGAATGTTCTGGGAACTGAAAAACCATCGAAAGGAGGCATCTAAACTAACGATGAGCGTCGGGGCGTGGGTGGCCCACGCAAAGCACGCTCAAAGTTACGGACTGCGTCGTTCGGTACTGTGCCGGGCGGTGAAGTGTACTCCTCACGCTCCGCGTGAGGAAATCGCATCACGCGGAGCGTGATGAGTACAAAGGACGGGTGGTCGGGACCAAATCGGCTCGTCTCGCGGCTTGCGCGGCGGCTCCTTCAATAATAATGCCTACTGGTTGAGGGCCTCTTCCCGCAATTCCTACGATCCGGCCAATGAGAACAATAAAATCGGCTTCCGAGTGGCAAGCCCCTGAAATAAAGTGCGTACTTTAATGAAGTGGCCAGATCTTGTCGGGTGGAAGCAAAGCCCGGCAAGCCGTGTCAGGCTCAGGGACTACCCGACCATCCAGCGTACCCGCATCCGGCGGGCAGGCAAATAATCGTCTCCCGGCCGTGGTGAGTAGTGTCAACGAAAGACGCGGCCCCGCGCGAATCAGAAGACCGTCGAACGACGGCGGCAATCCACGGAAGAAGGAGGATCGCAACCTCTTCGTCGACCGCGTATTGATCGCCCAACACCAGGACGGCAACGGCGTTGCCTACCTGAGCAGCCCTCCGGCGATTGCCGTGGCACGCCGTGGCGCCGGCCGGATCGTCTTCGATCAGCTCCGCTGGGACAGCGAGGACCGCAACGGCCGCAAGGCGGCCCGCTACGCCTGTTCGCTGTTGACGGCGCTGGGCGGCGACTTCGCGCCTCGAGCGGGCGCCACCGTCGAGTGCGAGAAGATGACACCCCAGCCGGGCATGGGCCATTACGACGCTGGCGGAACACACGCCTCGCTGGCTTGCAACGGGTATATCGAAACGCCCATCAAGGTTGCGGCCACCGGTCGCTACACCATGGAGCTAATAGCCTCGGGCACGCCCGCCGCCGGCGAGTTCCCACTGGTCGAAGTCCGTCTGGACGGCAAGCCGGTCGGCCGCCTGCAACTCGACAGCGGCGGCTGGCGTTCCTACTGGCTGGAGCTCGATCTAACCGCCGGCCCGCACAAACTGCAACTGGCATTTATCAACGACCTCAACCAGTCCGGCCAGGACCGCAACCTGCGGCTCGACAAAGCCGTCTTCCGCCGGGAAATGTAGGCTAGATCCGGCTAACGTAATCCATGATATAGAGCACGTTATCGGGGTCGGCCTCGTAGGGCAACGCTCCGGTGCCCAGCGTGGTGTTTGGGCGGTCGCCAATCAAGCGGATTACGCGGTCCGCCTCCGCGCGGATTTCCTCGTGCGTGCCGGAAGAGATGATCCGCAAGTCGCAGTTGACGCGGATCATCACGTCCGTGCATTGGGCGACCTTCCGCATGAAGGCGACTTGATCGGTCTCGAACGGGCAGACGAGATAGCCGGTGCCCGTCTCAAGCATCGCCTCGCAGATGGGGGCCGTATCGCCGCCGATGATGCAGGGGATCGGGTGCCCCACCACTTCGCCAATTTGGCTCATGATGGCCTTCAAGGCCGGCAGTTCGACCTCGCGGAACTTGGTCGGCGAAAGCATGGGCGGGCAGGCGGCCGACTCGAAGAAGGCCACGTCGACGCCGGCCGCCTTGATACCGCGGGCGAACGCAACCTGACCCTCGACCAGATGCATCAGCGACGCAGCCGCTATCTCGGGCTTCAGGGCACTGTCCATGATGAGCGTCTCGAACCCGACCAGATTGCTCGCGATCGAGAACGGACCGGCCACGGGCACGCGGATGTCGGCTTCGGGAAACGTGTCGCGAAGCCGCCGCGCGACTTCAATCTGCATGGGGATTCGGCCGTCGCGCCGGGGGTCCAAGGGCGGCAATTTCTGAAGCTGGGCGGTCGATTCGAAAATCGGCTCGGCGATCGCCGGGATGTTGATGCCGTACGGTTGGTCGATCCGCCCGCCGTAAGCCTCCGCTTCGAGATTGTAGATATCGATGCCCGGCATGATCGGCGTGTGCCGGTAACGGCGGTACGCTTCGGCGTGTGCGCGGAACATGGTGTCGGCGTCGCGCGATGCTTCCCAGGGCGTCGCGCCGATCAGTTGTGCCGCGTGTTCGTAGACGGAGGGTGATATGTTCATAAGCCCATTCTTTGCTCGGGTGAAGGTTCGCCTTTATTGACCCTTGCATAGCCAATGATCCAGGGCGAAGCCCGGTTCCCTGGCGGGACCCCCTTGAGTCGCGCATTAGCTATGCAAGAATCAATAGGTTCTCAGGCGTTCAGAATCATGGGCCGGCAGGGCCGCCAACCAATTACACCGATGCCGGGAACCCGCTCCAGTTGGTCACACTTCGTAGCTCTTCGGGGCTCTTTTGCGGAAGAACAAGTTGCCGCTCTTCTTGAAGGCTTCCAGGGCTTTGGGAACGTCCTTCTGGATGTCGAACACCTTCTCTAGCCCGGTGATCTTGAAGACCTCGCGGATGTCGGGGGCGATGTTGCACAACTTGAGGTCAATCTTGTACTGCTTGCATTTCTTGGTTATGCGAATCAGCATGCCCAGTGCCGAGGAAGACATGAAGGTCACTCGGCCGAAGTGCAGCAAGGCGCAGCTCTCGTCGGTCTTGTCGAGCACTTCCATGATCTCTCGATAGCATTGATCGAGAGCCACCCCGTCCACGAGCCGGACCTCGTCGATGGAGATGATGCGGATCTCATCCTTGACCATGGTTTTGATTATTCCCACGAGATCCTCCTGTTGGTTCGATAAGAGCCCGGCCATTCATCCGCCGGCGCCGCCTAGCGCCAGTGTAACACAACGAGCAAGGTTGGAGTATGCTCCCGCGGGATCTTGTGCCGTTGGGGGGTGCCACGGCCGGGAGACGCCCGCCAAGCGGTCGGGCTAGAAGCTGATCCGCACCGGGCCCAGCAGGCCGGAGTCGAGCGGCTTTTGGCCGGCCACGTTCCGGTAGTGTGCCTCGGGCACCATGCGAGTAACGCGTTGGGCCTTGGCTAGCGCGGCGTCGGCTACCAGCCGGTTGTGCCAGAGGTTGGCCACGCGGATTTCGAGCGTGTTTTTGCCAGGGCGAAGATTGTCACCAACGTCGAACGCATAGGGCGGATGCCATCCGCCGCCGAGCGGCTTGCCGTTCAGACGCACTTCGCAGACCTCGGCCACGCGCCCCAGGTCGAGCCGAGCGTGCCGGGCGGCTTGGCTGGCGGCCGGACAGTCGAAAGTGCAGCGGTAGGTGGCGATGCCGCTGAAGTCGCGGATGCCCGGCTGCTCCATCTCCGTCCACGACTTCAACGCCGGGAACGTCGCCTTGGCCGGCGCGCCCGAACCTTCGGGAAATTCAACCTCCCACGGGCCGTCGATTGCCAGCGGGGCGGGAAGCTTGGCCGGCTTTGCAATTTGCGCCGGTTGTGATTTGGCGGCGTCGGCGCGGAAAACGACGAAGACGGAACTCAAGGGCGGAAGCTTTATCGCCAGCCGCGTGCCGCCGTCCACTTTTTTCGAGACGGCCGGCTCGATCGCGCCCGTATCGGGATTCCAGCACTCGGGCCGGCGACCCTCGACGCGGAAGGTAACCGGCGTATCCACCGCCCAAGTCGCCCGATTCACCACGAAGAAGATGTCGGCACCAGCCGTGCGGCGGTGGACGAATCGCAGCGGGGCGTTGTTGATCGTCTTCCAGCAGGGTGGCCCCTTGCTCTTGGCCACCAGCGGCACCAGTTGCGAGCGATCATCCTTCTCCAGCTTGACCAACCGTTGGTTCGCCCAAAGCTCATCGGCAACCGCCTTGAATTGGGCGTCGCACTTGGGGTAACCGGTCAGCCCCGGGCAGGTGTCGGGTCGAGGGCCGGCCCAGGCGACCGTAGCGCCCCGATTGAGCAGATCGCGAATCTTCGTCAAGGTGGCCAGCGGCATGGAGGGCTGCTTGCTGGGCACGACGTAGAGCATCTGGTACGATGCCTCCGAACCGAGCACGAGCCGGCCGTCACTGACCCGCATCCGGTTCTGCACGATGTCGTCGCAGACGTAATCGAAGGCGAACTCCTTGGGCCAGCTCGACAGCTTGTCGTTCACTTCGCGCCAGAGTTGTGTCTTGTCTTCGCGGAAGGTGCGGTACTCGGCCACCTGGGCCACGTCGCGGCCCGACTGGAGCAGGAAACAGCATCGGGCCATGTAGTCGTAGAAGGGGCGGGCCAGCGGCCACCATGTCTGGCAATGGTTCAGATGCGGGCCGGCTGCGTGTACCCAGCCGGGCAGCCCGGCCTCGGCCGGCGAGTACTCGGTGACCGCCATGTTCAGGTAGTTGCCGCCCAGCAGGTAAGCTTCGTCGACTCGGGTTTTCATTTGGGCGGGCGTGATCGCGAAATGTTTCGTCTTCCGCGTGTCGGTGTACGACTCCAGCCCGACCAGCCGCCGGCCGTATATGTGTGCCGCCGAAGAGGCCGTCTTGACGCAGGTCCAGCCACCCATCCAGAACTCGCCCATCGGTATGTCGACGACCCCTTGCGCCTGGAGCATGTCGCGCGGCACCACGCTGGGCCCACCCGCCTCGGCCTCGAAGGCCACGCCGTGCGCTCGACACCACTCGGCAACGCGATGGTAGTGTGTCTCGACGACCAGTTCGCCGACCGTCGAGCGGAAGTCGAACAAGAACCTCGACTCTTCGGCCGTGAGATCATCCACCTTCACCTTGCGGCCGATGCCCTTGTCGTCGATCGCGCTAAGCACGGGCAGCCAGGGCACGGGGTCGTAGCCACGTCGGGCGATGAACGTCTGGCGGAAGCCGGGTGTCCAGGTCGGATTGCCCAGTTCCCAACTGTCGCAGTTGAGGCCGTCGAAGGCCGTGCCCTTGAAGGTGCCCAGCTTCGCCAGGATCGGCTCGGCCACGTTGGCAAGTTCCAGGTCGGTGCCCGCGTTGCTTATGTGGTCGTGGTGCCGGCCCGCGCCCGACGGGCTGCACGATCCGACCATGCGATCGTGCGATTTGCTGAAGCAGGAGAGAATGGTCCAAGTGCCTTCGGGCACGTCCCAAGTGAGCTTGCGATCGGCGCCGACCTTGTCGGTCAGGTCAATTCCCTTGTGGCTTGATTTGTTCACCGCCAGTACGAACGCTTCGCTGTCGGCTAGCGCCTTTGAAGTCGGCGCGCCGTGCTCGGCAACGGGGATCGGGCCGGAGAACTTCTTGGGGCCGGTGATCGGCTCGGATCGGGCGAAAGCGAGTGCTTGGGTCGACATCTCGGGTGTCACCCAGGGGCCGCCGGCGTTCCAACCGCTACCCAGCCGGGTGCGGCAGATGAGCCCCAGCCGACCGCACTCGGCCACGACGTGGGCGAACATATCGAGCCACTGGGGGCTCATGTAGGGGATGTTCTTTATGTGCCGGGTCTTCTCGTCGCGCGGCTGGACGGTCGTATCCTTCACCGTTACGCCGCCCATCCCCTTGGCCTTGAACTCTTCGAGTTGCCGCGTGATCTCTCCCTTCGTGAACGCGCTGCCATGACATTGCCACCAGCACTGCACCCGCGAGATGGCCGGCGGGTCGGCAAAGCCTTCGGCCAGCGAGATCGGTTCACCCGGCTTATACAACCCCAGCGCCCGAGTCGGCCCGGCCGTTTCGGTGCACGACGTGGCCTTGGGCTCCGCGGCGTCGGCAGTTGCGGCAAGTAGGACGATTGTCAGCAGTAGCGAAATGTTCAGTTTCGGCATGGCGGGTGCGTTGGGCTGGAGGTGCTTGAATTGAAATTCCGTTTAGCCGGCGGGCTCGCCCGCCGCGTTCTAGCCGACCTTCCCACGACCCGGCCTACCTGCCCCGGCGGCGGATGGCCAGCGTGGCCAGGGCGGCACCGATGGCTAGCAGAATCAGGCTGTTCGGCTCGGGAATCGGGGCCACGTCGGCCCAAGTGTCACCGTAGCGGATCTCGTCGATACCAGCATCGGCGTTCGGGCCAAACCCGACCCTGATGTATCCGACCTGACCAGTTACGACCGCACTCCTCTCCACGTCCCAAGATGCGGGATCGACGATGTCGACGATATCGTCTGGCGCGTAGATTTTCAGAAACATCTCGTCCGGCGTTGACCCGCCGTGCGAAATCAGTTTGGCCACGGCGAAGTAGGTGTCTCCCGCCGTGACCGTCATGTCGTCATACTTGATGCCTGAACCACCCAGCACCGCGAAGAATTGGTCATTCGAACCGATGGCGACTCTAAAACGGTCACCACCGCCGTAGAGATTAACGGTCTCGCCGCTAGGCTGATTGAGGGAGTTCTTCCGCATCAGGACGCTCATATACATTTGGCCCTCCTGGTCGAAATCAAAGGCGTTACTCACATTGCGCTGGGCTCTCCGATCCCCGGTACCGCCGATTTTCTTCACGCTGAGCCGGCTTCCGATCACGGGGAGCGTGGAGGCACTCGGCGCGAGGCTCACCCCATCGTTCGAGAGGAGCACATCTCCATCGGAATCGTCCCAGGCGGCACTGAAACCAGTTGAGCCACCTCCGGTCTGTCCGTTAATCGCCGTGCCGGTGTAGTCGAACCCCTCGTAGGCCAACAGTTCCGCATGGGCCGTTCCGGCGGCCAGCCCCATCACCACGATCAACGTCAGTTGCATTAACGTCTTCATCACCCACCTCCTTCGAAGTCGAAGTCACGGAACCTAACAATGCTCGATTGAGCGACTACCGTTTACTATAACCCCGCCGGTGGGCGCGTCGATGCGCATTGTGGCTGTTTTTCGATCAGTTTTTTGGACACCCGTCGCTCGGCACTGGTCTCCGCCGGACTAGCGCTCTCGTCCCTCAGCCCCCGGCTCCGCCAGCGATTTTTTCGGCAAGCTTAATTGGACGCTAGCACATGTGATAGTCCAAG
>CAZDHN010000218.1:0-9260 GCA_964505115.1 uncultured Planctomycetaceae bacterium | reverse complement strand
AAATAACCACTCCACTTAGCCGCCACGCCAACCCGCGGAAAATCGGGCAAGCCCGGCCGCTGAATGGGAGTTAGAAACGTTACCCCCCCCTGCGGTAAATATCTTTTCGATTTTTGTGGTGGGCAGGCTGGTGCGGGCGGGGCGGTTGTCGTATCCTGGTCAGAAAGGGGCGATGGGGCACCCTGTTGGAACTGGGTGGATCGCCCCGGGGACCGGCTGAGCATGGGGAGGCGCTCAGTGGGAAGTGAACAGGTTGTTTTCGTTGTCGACGACGACGCGGCCGTACGCCGCGCGTTTACGCTGCTGCTCGGATCGATGGGATTACAGGTGGAAGCCCACGGGTCGGCCAGGGAGTTTCTCGACGCCTACGATCCCGGGCAGCCGGGTTGCCTGCTGCTGGACGTACGAATGCCCGGCATGAGCGGCCTGGAATTGCTGGAGCTACTTGCCACCAGAGCAGTCTCCCCCCCGGCCATTATAGTCTCCGCGCACGGCGACGTGCCCATGGTCGTCAGGGCGATGAGGGCTGGCGCGTTGTCGTTCCTTGAAAAGCCGTGCCGCGATCAGGAGCTTTGGGACTCAATCCAAGAGGCCTTTCGCTGGGACGCCAATAACCGCCGCCAAATCGCCTCGATCAAAAGAATCGAGCGCCGGCTTGACCGGCTTACGCCGGGCGAAACCCAAGTCCTCCGAATGGTCATCGCGGGAAAGCCGAGCAAGGTCATGGCCGTCGAACTGGATCTCAGTATTCGCACAATCGAGGTGCGACGGGCGAAGATCATGGAGAAAATGCAGGCCGAGTCCATCGCCGAACTCGTGCAAATGACGCTGGCAGTCCGCGATTCATCCGGCTGAAGCACAACCAAGCCTCGGGGCAAACCAAGCCTCGGATGAAACGCTTCATAACCCGAAGCGTGAGCGAGGGATGCTCAAGGGCTTCCCTTGCGTTGGCATGGCACTCGCGGCAACACAATGTTCGATAGATGTGGCGGATGGCGGACCGAACTCGTGTGGCTTCCCTCGCTTACGCTTCGGGTTACGATCAAGTGATGAATAATCCGGGATAAAGGCAGCCACCCGAAAGCGGTCCGGATGCGCGCAAAAAAGGGGCCGCCGCCAGCGAGTTGGCTACGGCGGCCCCGTTGCTTGCAGGGTTCTGGCCGACAACTCTACTCGGCGACCGTGTCGGCGGGCGTGTCGGCAGCGTCGGCTTCCCAGTCGATGCCGACCAACTGCTCGTACACATGCCAGCGGTCCGCGATGTCTCCGCGCGCCAACTCGAGGAGCCTTTCCGCTTCCTCGGGCCGGGATCGGGCCAGCATGGCGAAGCGGCTTTGCTGCATGGCGAAGTCCCTGTAATCGCCCTTTGGTTTGCGGCTGTCGAGATGGAAGGCGTTGGAGCCGTCGCGCGGATCGAAGTGGTACAGCGGCCAGTAACCGCAAGCCACCGCCTCCTTCTGCAACGTCAGCGCCGTGGTCATGTTAATCCCGTGCCCGATGCAGTGGGCGTAGGCGATTATCAGCGACGAGCCGGGGTACGCTTCGGCGGCGCGGATCGTCTTGATCGCGTGCAGCGGATTGGCGCCCAAGGAGATCTGGCCGACGAAGACGTTTCCGTAATTGACGGCCATCAGCCCCAGGTCCTTCTTTCGGCCCTGCTTTCCGGCGGCCGCGAACTTGGCGACCGCGCCGCGCGGCGTGGCCTTCGAAGCCTGTCCGCCCGTGTTGGAGTAGACCTCCGTATCCATCACTAGGATGTTGATATCGCGTCCGGAGGCGAGCACGTGATCCAGGCCACCGTAGCCGATGTCGTACGCCCAGCCGTCTCCGCCGAAGGACCAAATGCTCTTGCGCACTAGCGCATCGGCTGCCGCCGAGAGGTTCTTGGCGTCGTCGCCCGACATGCCGGCCAGCTTCTTCCGCAACTCGGCCACGCGAGCCCGTTGTTCGGCGATCTCCCGGTCGGTCTCCTGCTTGGCGCCGATCAGTGCGGCCACGAACGTGTCGCCAAGTTGGCCGGCGAGCTTTTTGAGCAGGTCGGAAGTGTACTGATTCTGCTGGTCGATGGCCAGCCGGAACCCGTAACCGAACTCCGCGCAGTCCTCGAACAAGGAGTTCGACCAGGAAGGACCCTGGCCGGCCTTGTTCTTGGTGTAGGGCGTGCAGGGCAGGTTGCCGCCGTAGATCGACGAGCAGCCGGTGGCGTTGGCGATCATCATCCGGTCGCCGAAGAACTGCGTAATCAACTTGATGTAGGCCGTCTCGCCGCAGCCGGCACAGGCACCGGAGAACTCGAACAGCGGTTCGAGCAACTGTGAGCCCTTGATCGAGTCGATCTTGATCAGCGAACGGTCGACGTTGGGAATCTCGAGGAAGAAACTGAAGTTCTTCCGCTCCTGGTCGATGTGTTCGAGGATCGGGCTCATGTTGATCGCCTTGCGACCCTCGACCTTCTTATTATTGGCCGGGCAAGTATTGACGCAGACGCCGCAGCCCGTGCAATCTTCCGGCGCCACCTGAATGGTCGCCTTCCAGCCGGGGAATTCCTTGCCCTTCCAGTCGACCGACTTGAACCCGTCCGGAGCGCCTTCCAGTGCCGATGGCTCATAGGCCTTCATGCGGATCACCGCATGTGGGCAAACCAACGAGCAGAGACCGCACTGGATGCACACTTCGGGATCCCAGATGGGAATATCCTGGGCAACACAGCGCTTCTCGTACTTGGTCGTGCCGGTGGGAAAGGTGCCGTCGATCGGCAATGCACTGACCGGTAGCTCGTCGCCCCGGTTGGCGATCATCGTACCCAGTACGTCTCGGACGAACTCCGGCGCGTCGGCCGGTACGGGCGGAATGCGATTGTGCGTGGCGGTAACCTTATCGGGTACGGTCACTTCGTGAAGCGCGGCCAGGGCGCCGTCGACCGCCGCGTTGTTTCGCTCCACAATCTTGCCGCCGCCCTTCTTGCCGTAGGTCTTGAGGATGGCGTCCTTGATTCGGGCGATTGCCTCTTCCTCGGGCAGCACGTTGGCCAGCTTGAAGAAGCAGGTCTGCATGACCGTGTTGATCCGCACGCCCATCTCCGCCGCGCGGGCGACCTTGTAGGCGTCGATCACGAAGAACTTGATCTTCTTCTCGATCATCTGGGTTTGCACCTCTTGCGGGAGGTGGTCCCAAATCTCGTCGGTGCCGTAAGGGCTATTCAGCAGGAAGGTGGCGCCCGGCTCGGCCAAGCCCAGCATGTCGAGCTTCTGGATGAACTGGAACTGGTGGCAGGCAACGAAGTTCGCGCTATGGACCAGGTACGAGCCCTTGATCGGCCGAGGACTGAAACGCAGGTGCGAGGTCGTTATCGAACCGGCCTTCCGCGAGTCGTAAACAAAATAGCCCTGGGCGTAAAGCGGCGTGTTCTCGCCGACGATCTTCACCGAGTTCTTGTTGGCGCCGACCGTGCCGTCGCTACCCACCCCGTAAAACATCGCTCGGGTGATGTCGTCGCCTTCGGTGGAGAAGGTCGGGTCGTAGTCGATGCTCAGATTGGTTACGTCGTCTTCGATTCCCACGGTGAAGCGGCGCTTCGGTTCCGACTTGGCCATCTCGGCGAAAATACCCACCACCATGGCGGGAGTGAACTCCTTCGACGACAGCCCGTAACGGCCGGAAATTACCTTCGGTATGGTCGATCCGGTTTCGGCCAGCGCGGTTATCACATCCTGGAAGAGCGGCTCGCCCAGCGCGCCGGGTTCCTTGGTGCGATCGAGCACGGCGATTGTCTTTGCCGACTCGGGCAAGGCGTCGAGCATGGCCGTCGCGTCGAAAGGCCGGTAAAGTCGGACCTTCAACAGGCCCACCTTCTGGCCCTTGGCGATCAGATTCTCGACCGCTTCTTCCACCACTCCGCAACCGGAGGTCATACAGACGATTACCCGCTCGGCGTCGGCCGCGCCCACGTAATCGAACAGGTGGTATTCCCGTCCGGTCATCTCGGCGAATTTGTCCATCGTCTTCTGGACTATGGCGGGGCAAGCGTTGTAGAAGGGGTTGCAGGCCTCACGGGCTTGGAAGAAGACGTCGGGGTTTTGGGCCGTGCCACGCAGAACCGGCCGGTCCGGGTTGAGCGCCCGATCACGATGTGCCTGGACCAGATCCATGTCGATCATTGAGCGGACTTCGTCTTCGCTGAGTTGCTCGATTCGGTTGATTTCGTGCGAGATGCGGAAGCCGTCGAAGAAATGCATGAAGGGGATACGAGCCTCCAGCGTGGCGGCATGGGAAATCAGAGCCATGTCTTGAGCTTCCTGCACCGAGCCGGACGCCAGCATGGCCCAGCCGGTGCTCCGGCAACACATTACGTCGCCGTGATCGCCGAAAATCGACAAGGCGTGGGTGGCAACGGTTCGGGCCGAAACATGGAAGACGGTCGGCGTAAGCTCGCCGGCGATCTTGAACATGTTGGGGATCATCAGCAGCAGGCCCTGCGAGGCGGTAAACGTGCCGGTCAAGGCACCCGCCTGCAACGAGCCGTGTACGGCCCCGGCCGCGCCGGCTTCGCTCTGCATTTCGATGACGTGCGGCACGGTGCCGAAAATGTTCTTTCGCCCGGCCGCCGCCCAGGCGTCGGGCAACTCGCCCATGCCCGACGAAGGGGTGATCGGGTAGATGGCCATCACTTCGTTGCACAGGTGCGCAATGTTCGATGTCGCCTCATTACCTTCAATTGTCACGAACCGCTTGTCTGCCACGGCCGCTCTCCTCAAATTTCAAATGGTCTGGAACTGAGTTAACTGATTCAAATATTCTTCGCTCGGGAAACAACGTCCCGGATACGCGATAGTGTCTTTTTTTGCGTCCCGCGACGGCGGTGGGCCACGGTCTGGCCGGTTAATGGATTTGCGGTCGCAGTGCAGCGGCTTTATGGTGGACGCGGTCGCAAAGTGCGTTTCCGCCCAAGTTCAATATATGGCGGAAGCTCGGGTTGTGGCCGTGTCCGGTATAAAGCCGCGACCGCTGGTCGCGGTTGAAGTGCTCGAAGGATCGCCACGTCCAACGTAGTCTCCGCGACCAACGGTCGCGGCTTCGTAGTTCGCGGAGAAGCTTGACGAGTATTCGACTTGCGGCTGTTCCAACGCTATTGGGGCAAAAGATACCTGCCGACCTCAGACTCCGCCAGCCAAATCTCTCAGCAAACTTAAAATAGCGATTCTTGGATATCCTTGCAAGGGCACCGTGTGGGGGGGCAGTGTTATTGCGACCAGTTCCGCCCACCTTGTGGCCGGATACGCAGTAGCCGGATTCGCAAGAATTCGGATCGATTCGAACTCGCCAGTTGAATTCTTGCGAATCCAGCTACCCTGAAGGGTCACCGTTTATTACGACTCGGCGTAACCCGGCGGAGGACTGGCTGGCCGAGGATCGGGACGAGTTGGTCGTGGATCGGGCCGGTTTGCCGGATGACCAGCGCTCGGGCCGAACCCTCCGGGGAAACCACGCGTAAGATTCCGATCACGGCCGCCACGTCTGGTCGAGAGAACGGAAAGGAACACTAATCGACGCTAATCTTCGCTAATTGCTTTCGTATTAGTGTCGATTAGCGAAGATTAGTGTTCCCTAGAAAACAGTCGACTTGCTCCCATGCGGTTCCTCGGTCAAGCTGAAGGCCCTTCACCCGAAACTTCATGGGTGACGTAGCACTAGCCCATATCCCTATGCATGACGGAACAGTGGGCAGCCGTCGGGTTTTGCTGGCTGCGTCCGTTTGGTAGAATGTGCCCTGTCGTTAACGTCCGTTGCAGGTTAAATGCCGGGCCCTCCGTACGTCCAATACCGGGAGACCAGTTGTAATTGGGTGTCAACCAGGGTGTCACGGGCCCAATTCCACGGCAAGCCGCAAGGGAAGTTAGAAGCCTACTATACCACGCACGGCCATGAACTGCGATTTTGACGTCATTGCATAATAAGGCGGAACCTCAGTTTGTGACCGCGTTGAGTATATAATAGATTATTCGCGCCTGTAGCTCAGGGGATAGAGCAACGGTTTCCTAAAGCAACCGGGCACAAGCCCGACGCCTCGCAAACCCCTACATTTCTAGGCATTTCTGCCATTTTCCACGGTCTCCGAAAAGTGCTCTAACGGCCCCAAACGCGCCCCTTGCAGGCGTCATGACGCCTGCTATTCTTGTCCGCTGCCCTTGCAGGACACCTTCCCCAGCGCATGAAACAGCCCGGCCAGTCCCAAGTTGGATCGGCCGGGTCGTCGTGGCGTATCTGCTGGAGTTGAGTGATTGCACAGCGGGCATAGTCCAGGGCGTCGGCGGGCTTGGCTCCGGCGGGTCGCCCCTCGGTCGCGCGCTTGCCTTTTGGTTGTGGCTCGGGCTTGGTTGTGGCCGCCGGTAGTTGCTTTGGCTTCGGCAGATCCACTACGCTTGCGGCGCGAGACACGGTAAGTTGCCCATTCTCAACGGCGTCGATTAGGTCACCGGAGCCGTGTTCGATGACCCGTCTCGCCCGGTCGACGCTGGCACCCGATACGCCAAGCACCTTCCCGGCATGTTCACTTGCGCGGCCGCGGTCGCCGGTCTTGCGGGGAATCGCTTGTGCATCACTTGACGCACGAGCGGTTTTCGCCCTATCGCTACGGTGGTCACCGGCCTTGCGGGGAGGGGATAAGGTTGCATCAATTGACGCACCCTTTTTGGGTCGGCCCGGACTGAGTCGTTCGCGTTCCTTCGCCTCCCCCTCGTAATGCTCCCTCGCCCTCGCGGCGACCATTGCCTTTTGCGATTGGTCAAGGTTCCGGCGGTGCAGGTTCAGTGAGAGTACATAGGCCACCGGATCGTCGGGGTCGACCTCGATAACGTCGGGCTCTCGGCAAGACTCGCAATCGCCGTCGCCGTCAAAGTCGGTTCCGCCGCAGTTGGGGCAGGCGGTTTCCGCTTCCGGTTCAGGCGACTTGCTCTTGCCGATGTTGGTTGTGTCTTGCTCGTACTCCTGGTCACCGCGACGAACGGTCCGCTTGTCTATCTCTGCAATTTGCATAGATGATTCCAGTTCGCTCCGATATTTTGCGACCGTCGCGGCCGATGCGGGTGGGCGACTCTAAAACTTTTTGAGTGGATTCCAGTTCGCTCCGATATTTTGCGACCGTAGGCGGCGACAGCGGTGGTGCGTTTCATGGCCGGCAGAATACCAGCATCGGCGGACCGGGGCAATATGCCCAAACTGCCAAGGCCCGGAGAGCGATTCTAAAGGCACGTTGTAGTCACGGTGTTCTGAGTCGAGTACCCTCCACGGGACCCGAGGTGGCGCAAGGTGGGACGATTTTCGCCGCGTTCGACGGTGCGTTTGCTCTTACCGGTCTTGGCGGCCGTATCGTCAGCAAATGATTGTGCTGGTTTAGAGTTTCCATTATGGGAACTCTGTTTCGGGCGGCCCCTCCCGGCTCCCCCGTGTTTCACCTCCGGGTGCAGCGCCTCGTAGATTTCCTTGCGCCGCGCGGGCCGAATCGTTCTTTCACGCGCCCAACGAGTTCGCCGGTCGCCGCCCCAAGTGCCAACCCAACGCCGAGCAGTTCCGCCGTCGCCTCTCGCCGGAACTGCGAGCGGTTGCCCTCGGGCACCTGCTTGACCAGGGCGTCAATTTGGGCCGCCAGGTCGTTTACCGCGTCCCGCTCGATCGCTTGCAGGTCGACTATCAACTTGGCCGTTCCCGCTTTCTTCTTGCTCATCAATTACCTTCACTTTCTGGGCTGCTATTGCCCGCTGCTGAAGCCACCGATGGAAAATCGCAATTATCGTTTCGGCAACACGATCAACGTCATCCCGCACCCGCTTGTGGTCGCCCTCCTTGACGGTCGAACCAACGGGCGGAAACACGGCCAACACGCGGGAAGCCATCTGCTGAAGGTGCTCGCGGGCGGCCGTGTGGAATCTCATCGACTCCCTGAGAACTTCCCCCAGGTCGACCAACTCGCCGCGACGGGCCTGAAGGTCAAGTTCGAGCCTGGAGGCTTTCGCCTGGAGAATCCGAAGTTCGGCGAGTTGCTTTTCGGATTGCTCGCCGCTCACCCCACGTCGATATTGACCCCGGCTGTTGGCCCGTGCCCATTTGTTGATGACCGCCACTGAATACCCACCAGCGACGCGACCGGGGCAGCCGGATGAAAACCAGGTCGCCAGCGTCCGCCGCGTTGTGTGCAGCCGCGCCGCGGCCTTGTCCATCGTGCGGACAATGTTGCCGTCAGCCGGTTTTTGCTTCCGTGGCAAACTCCTACCTCTTCTCAATTGGGGTGGTGGCGAAGGTCAAAAAAATGTCGAAAGGTGCGGAAAGCGCGCCATTCCCTTAGCTCGCGCTACCCCCCACCGAGGGAAGGACCCGTGAGGTTTTCCGCGTCAACGGGATCCCCGCAGCCGCCGGTTGCCCGGCTCAGATCACGCACACCTGTCTCGCCTCGCATGTTTGGCCGGCCGCCGGGGATGAAACGATCAACGAACCCGGCGACCGGCATTGGGAGCCGCTCCGGCCAAATAGGAAACCGGGGCTCACCAAATCATGGCCTCAACATTTCTTCCACGGCCGCATCATAGCCCCCTTCGGCAAAGCTCAACGCCGTTTCGCAACCGGCAACGTCATCGCGGGCAGATTGAACAGCCTGCTTTGCTCGCGTCAAGTTCGCGTCCGTTCGCGTTCGGAGAGTCTCGCCATCTGCCTCATGTTCAACCCGCGTTCCACGACTCATGGACGTTTCCCGGGCGTAGCGCCTGCTCGGGAATTGACCGT
Organism: uncultured Planctomycetaceae bacterium; assembly: GCA_964505115.1. Lineage (GTDB taxonomy): Bacteria > Planctomycetota > Planctomycetia > Pirellulales > Thermoguttaceae > CAZDHN01. The sequence continues at coordinate 488 of CAZDHN010000218.1, read as the reverse complement.
TGTCGATCGCTGCCAAATCCTTTTCAAAATTCGCGGCCTGGGCTTCCGCTTCGACCAGCAAGTCGCGCGCTGCTGTCAAGCGTTGCCCAGCAGCAGCGCGGCCCATGGCGGCCTCTCGCTTGGCTTCCTTTTGCTCGGGCGTCGCCGTGTCCATCAGGAAATGCCGGGCCGGGTCGACTTCCTTAAACTTTTCGCGGGCGTCGCGGTCAAGCTGTTCGGCCTCACGAACATCAGCGGCATGCTTCGTCGTGACGGCCTCGATGGCGGCCTTCATTACAGCCCTCTTGTCGCTTAGCGCATCAATCGCTTGCCGCATTGCCGCTTGTAGGGCCGGTGACTGGGCGACCACGCCCGCGGCAGTCCGTCGCTTGTCGACCACGCCCATTTCCTCGTTCAGTTTTTGCGGCGTCTGACCGGCCCGGTTCAGCCGTGCGAGAATCGCGTCCGGGTCAACTTCGTTGTCGAGACTTTCCCGAGCGAATTCTCGC
>CAZDHN010000217.1:0-9267 GCA_964505115.1 uncultured Planctomycetaceae bacterium | reverse complement strand
GGGCTGCGCCCTGGGCTATGACAGCGCGGCCCGTTGGGCCTGGAATTGCGAAACACAATCCGGATGAAAACGAATTCCCCATAACCTCACATTTTCGGGAGCCCAGGGTCAGGGGTCAGGGGGTCAACTCTTGACACTTGACGAAAGCAAAACGTCAAGTGTCAAGAGTTGACCTCATTGACAATCCGTGTTTCATCCGTGGCTGAAAGATTCCCGACCGCGTGTAGCACGCCGATCAATTAACCGACATCAGGTAGGCGATCAGGTCGGCTAGATTCTGTTTGGTGAGTTGCTTTTCCAGCCCTTCGGGCATGATCGAGACGCCCGTGTTTTGGAGTTCGTCAATTTGGGAACGCAGCACGGTGTCGCTTTCGCCCTCGGCACGAGTGAGCGTGATGCTGGTTGCCGACTCGGCCGTTATCATGCCGGTAATCGAAAGGCCCTCGTCGGTTATTAGCACGTAGTTCAGGTAGGTCGGGTTGATTTCGCGATTCGGATCCAAAACGTTCGTGAGGATGAACTCCTGCCCGCGTTTCTTGATATCCGAAAGCGGCAGTCCGAGGTCGTATCCCACGCCTTCCAGCTTGTGGCAGGTCGAGCATTCCTTCTTGAAGACGGCCTTGCCGCGGGCGCGGTCCGACTTCGCGGTGAGCGCCGCGCGGTAGTCCTCGACCACGTCGTTGCGGCTGCCAAGTTTCTCGGCACTGAGCAGTGCATTGGCCTTGGCGTGGATAATCTTGTTGGAGTGCTTCAATAGGTACTGAATGCGGATCGCGTCGAGTTGCGACGGGCTGACCGTCTTCTGCTCGATGGCGTCCAGCAGCGCGATGATTCGGTCCTGCCGGGCGAACAGTGTTTCGGTCGCCTGGCTTTGTACCTTCGGGCTGAGGCTCTGCCAGGCGTCGATGATCACCTGGGCGACCTCCGGCTTGCGGAACTTGCCCAGCGTACCGATCGCGGCCGTTTGCACCGCTTGCGGCTGCCGACCCTCGAGCAACTCGGCCAGGATCTCTTCGGCGTCTTCGTAGGGCACCAGGTCGAGAGAGCCGATCGCGCTGACGCGGCTGCCAGGCGAGGCTTTTTCGTCGGCGGCAACCGCCTTGGCCGATTCGACCATTTCGGCAAGCAACTCCGCCGCGCGTTTGTAGCCGTTGACAGTCAGCGCCTTTTGCAGCGCGCTGCCGCTTCGGCCCAGGCCCCGGCTCAATCCGCGAACGACGTTTTGGGCAACCGGCTTGTTTTGGTCGGGTAGCGTTTCCAGTAGCTTCAACACGACGGCGATCTGCTCCGCCCCGCGCTGCCGGCCGGTCTGATTGACAATCTCTTCGAGAAACGCGCGCCCGGCACTCGTCTTGCACCAGTCGGTCTTGGCTGCCAGTTGCCGTACCATGGTTCCGGCGCGGCCGGCCAGTGAACTCATTATGGCCACTTTGACCCAGCGGTCGCCGGCGTCTTTGACCGCGATGTCGGCCAGCGCGGCGACGGCCCGGGCGTCGGGTATCTGACCCAGCGTGAACGCCAACTGGTAGCGAACCCGGATCGATTCGTCGCCGCTCATCGCGTAGAGTTTCTCCCGCAACTTGGGCGAGCTATCCAACAGCGGTTCGGCCAGGCGTATGGCGTGCCGGCGCACTTCCGGATGCGCGTCGGCAAGCCGCGCTAGCAGCACGTCGACCGAAAGGGCCTTCAACCCTTCCAGGGCACAGATGGCATGCATGCGGCCCAAGGGCGAAGAGCTTTCGGCGGCCAGCTTTTTCAAGGGCCCGATCGCCTTGGCGTCCTGCCGCTCGTAAAGCAGTCGACCGGCCGTGCGGCGATGCCAACCGTTGGGATGTGCTAGGACGGCCACCAACTCGGGCGTCGTCTTCTTGCCCAACCGCACGGGTGACGGCTGCTTGAACCCGTCGGGCACGATGCGGAAGATGCGGCCCAAATCGTTGCCGCTATCCACGTCGAGATGCTTCATGATCGCGTCGGGGATGCTTCTGGGGTGCTCGAAGACCTCGCGGTACATGTCGACGAAGTAGAGCGTGCCGTCCGGGGCGTTGCACATCTGGCAGGGTCGGAACCAGATGTCGGTCGAGGTGAGGAACTCAGTCTCCTGCTCCGTCCGGAAGGCCTTGAACCCGACGCTGTCCGGATCCAGCCGCATCCGGTGTACCAGGCTGCCGGCGCCCTCGCACAGGAAAGCGTTGCCCTGAAATTCCTTGGGGAAGGCAGTGCCGGTGTAGATCGTCGTGCCGCAAACGCTCGTGAAGTAGCTGACCTTGCCCGTCGTGTTGTCCAGCGACTTGGACGCCCCGCCGCGAACGTCCGACCGTACCAGCCGCCAAGGTTCGTCGGGACAGGTGCGGTAGAACTTCAGGTCATTGCCCGTTATTCCCAACTGGGCGCCAGGCGCGGCGTAGTGTCGGTTTCGGGCGATGTAGCGGTCCTCGTACATGAACTGGTAGATGGGGTAGCTGTTGGTGGTGGTGTAGCTATCGCCCCAGACGCTCAGCCCCATGCCGTGCTGCCCGTGCCCGCTTTCCAACTTCAGTTCGCCCGTGCGCGGCTGGAAGCTGATGTTGCGCCCGCCAATACCCAGCTTGACCGGCTCGCGGCCCTTGCCGGCGTTCCACTTGACCGCCTCGAGCGTCGAGCTGGCGGACGATATGGCATGGAAGCGGTTATCCAGCCGCCAGCGCAGGCTGTTGACGAAGGCGTTGATATTGGTCTGCGAGAAGCCGGTAAGGAACACCTCGCGCAAGTCGGCCTTGCCGTCGCCGTTGGTGTCTTTCAGATAGAGAAGGTCCGGGCAGGCGGTGACGAAGACGCCGCCGTCGAAGCAGGCGATTGCCGCGTTCCAGGAGAGATCGTCGACAAAGATCGTGCTCTTGTCGAACCGGCCGTCGTTGTCGGTATCTTCCAGGATGCGAATCTTGCCGTGTTTGGGGAGCGTGTCGTCTTCCGAGTAGTTGAACAGCTCGACCACCCACAGCCGGCCGTCCTCGTCGAAAGCCAGGTCCACCGGATCGGTCGTCAGCGGCTCGGTGGCCACCATCTCGATTTTGAACCCGGGCAGAATGGCGAACGTCTTCATCTGCTCGGCCGGCGAAAGCGGCTTGATCCGCGGCAGCCGGTCCTTAAAGTCCTTCTCCGCCGCCACGCCGACAGCTAGACAAGCCGCCCCGACGAGTCCCACCACCAGGAGATTGCGAACGATCCAAAGCCACTGCTTCCAAACAAGACGGCTAGACTCCTGGCTCATGGCGGGTTTCCTCCGAGGATGGCGTGGTGTGCTTTTTGGTGGGACTTCATACGGCAGGGGTGCCATACCCGGCACCGCACGCATTGTAACATGGTGCGGAGCCGAGATGCCAGTAAGCGGTCGTCGGAAATCGCAGCCGAACGGTCGTTGACACTTTTCTTGCTCGCTGCTAAAAAGGACTGCGTCCCGCACATGGGGGGAGTTGCGGGCTCATCAGGAAATCACAGAAGCAGCGGTTGGGATAACGGGCAAGAACGAATGACAGGATTGCAGGTATTCGGTTTGATCGTTTTGCCGCTGCTGACCGTAGTCTGCAGTGGTGTCGTTTCGGCCATTGTCACCTATAAGCTAAACGCCTCGAAACAAGAGCAGGCATTCAGGCGAGACAAGCTTGAGGTTTTCTACGTAGCAGTCCACGCTTTCTGCACAAATCTGGCCACCCGTGGGCTGCGCTACCTTCCGGTTATGAGGCAAGAAATCAGCTACAACGCTGCGCTGGATATGGAGATTGAGAGTGCCAAGGAGGGATGGGGGCGCGATGCTGGCCAGAAGGCAACGATGCTGGTGACAATCTACTTCTGTGACCTACAGCCTGCGCTGGATGAGCTTTTCCGCGTTAGGAATGACATGAATGCGGTGCTCGAAGAACACAAGGCGTGGTATAAGAAGGGGAATACGGACGGAATGCGGTTCGTTGAGCCACTGATGAAGCAGTTGGCTAGACTTGATGTTGTCGAGCACCGGTTCGATGATCTAATCAAGGAGCAGGCTGCGAAGATCGGCTGATTCCCAATCAATCAGTACTGCTGACGCCATAAACTCGCCACTTGTTCCGCACTTTGGAGCACGACACTGGAGACCCCATGCCCTTCCCCGGTGCTGAAGAAGCGATCGCCGGCGACGAGAAGTTGCTTCAATACTTGCTGAATCCGATGCATCCCATTGGTGCGCCAAAAGGCTGCTTGGCTGGCTTCAATCGGTTATACGGCGGAAAATGCGGCTACGCTGGCGGCCGATCTGATTCGTGTCGCAAATTCCGGCGAAAGCTTTGTTTCAAAACCATCGCCTTTTGGTGTAAAATATGAAGTAGTGGGTGAGATTGGGTGTCCCGGATTTCGGCCCGCGCGGGTGACCACGGTCTGGATCGTATCGGAGAACGATCTGCCCTGCCTGATTACCGCCTACCCAGCAGGATGATAACAATGATTACCGAACATTCCACGGTCGTTCTCGTACATGACTTACCCGATGCCGGACTTACGGCGGGTGATGTGGGTGCCGTGGTGTTTATCCACGACGAGGGCAAGGCTTACGAAGTGGAATTCGTCGATGGCGACGGAACGACGGTCGCCCTGGTCACGTTGAGTTCCGACGAAGTGAGGCCGTTGGTATCCGGAGAATTGCTGCACGCGCGAAAACGGGCGTAGGCAAACCGGGCGATGAATTCGAGCGAATGGTGAAGGGAGGCAGCATGTCCCGAATCGTTTGAAGGTCACTACGACGAGCTAGCCGCCCGTGATTTGCACTCCCCAGGAACTACTGGAGATTGACGATGCAATCTGACCCCGTTGTTGACGAGATTCGGAAGATACGGGAACTTCAAGCCGCCCGTTTTGGCTTCGACATCCGAACGATCGTCAACGATGTTCAACAGCGCGATGCGGCCGGTGACCGAGAAGTTGTTGGCCGGCAACCCCGCCGCCCCGTTGCGCCGGTCCAGAGCGATGCAAAGGCTACAACCGAGCGATGAACCGGAGCGAATGGCGTAGGGGCGCGGCAAGAAAGCGAATCTCTGATTGAGCGTCACCACAATGAGCTCATTATCGCATGGCAAAGGCACCTCGGAAGTTGAAGTAACCCATATTTCGGCTCATGGCGTGTGGCTCTTGGCGCATGGCAAAGAGCTGTTCATGTCCTACGACGACTTTCCCTGGTTCAAGGACCAGCCGGTGAAGACGATTCTCAACGTCGAGGAGCAAGCCCCCGGCCATTTCTATTGGCCGGATGTTGATGTGGATTTGACGGAAGAGATCATCGAGCATCCAGAACGCTTTCCGCTGAAGGCAAGAACCACATAAGCCATCAATGCGGACGAGCTTCGCCAGGTATCCCGATCGCGTCGGCCGAACGGGATGGAGACTGCTTGCCCACGCCGACGTTGGAATAGAATAAGGAGAAACACGATGGACATTGCTACCGCCCGAGCATTCTTCATGTGGTGCACAATCCTCAACGGAGGGTTGCTGGTCCTTTCATTTCTGATCTGTGCGTTTGCCGGCGATTGGGTGTTCCGGATGCACGGAAAATGGTATCCCATTCCGAGAGATGCCTTCAACCTTGCGATCTACTCGCTGCTCGGTTTGGGCAAGCTCTTTGTCGTGATGTTCAATCTCGTCCCCTATCTCGCGCTTGTTATCGTGGGATGAGATGGAACTTCAAGCTGTTCGATGCTTGCCGAATCCCATGCATTCCATTGATGGCCCAAAGGCTGGGTGAAATTGGATCATTTCCCGCAGTCTGCCTCAGTATGGCCAGCACAAGAATAGCCGCCGACGGAAGTCGGCGGTTGGGCCGCGGCGCGGATCAAGGGCGGCCCGCCGAACGTCAGTTCTTCTCCAACAACCCCTGGCCGCGGAGCCAGGCTTCGCACTGCTTGGGCCAGTTGGCGGTGCCGGGGATGGCTTGGGCGAGACCCAGGCCGTGGCGGCCGCTGCGGTAGACGTGCAACTCGGCCGGCACCTTGGCGCGGCGCAGGGCCAGGTAGAACTGCACGCTGTTCTCGGACGGCACGCCTTTGTCTTCGTCGGTGTGGAAGAGGAAGGTGGGCGGTGTTTCGGGCGTGACCTGCTTCTCGCTCGACATGCTCCGCGCCAGCGCCGCGTCGGCATCCTCGCCCAGCAGGTTACGCTGCGAGCCGCGATGCGTAAACGGTTCGTCGAAAGCGATGACCGGATAGCAGAGGATCATGAAGTCGGGCCGGCAGCTTACTCGCTCGACCGCGTCCGTGGCGTCCGCCTTGCCCTTGTCGAAGTGAGTGCCGGCCGAGGAGGCCAGGTGCCCGCCGGCCGAAAAACCCATAATGCCGATCCGGGCCGGGTTGATCTTCCACTGGGCCGCTCGCGCCCGAACGGTGCGAATGGCCCGTTGCGCGTCGTTAAGCGGGGCCGGATGCCCGTAGCCCTTTCCACGGTGCCGGTATTCGAGGATTACGCCGGCGACACCCAACGAGTTGAACCACTCGGCGATCTGCTTGCCTTCGTGATCGACCGCCAGATGGCCGTAACCGCCGCCGGGACAAATCACAACGGCCGCGCCGGTCGCCTTGGCGGGATCCGCCAGGCAGACGGTAAGCGTCGGCTTGTCGTCGGGCGCGGTGCCCTTGGCGCCGGGAGCGCCGTCCGGCCAGAGCAGCATGGTCGTCGGCTCGGCCGAGAGCGCGGAGGCGGTAAAGGTGAGTACGCACGTCAGCAGGAGCATCAGCGTGATTTTCGCGATTGTTCCGGGCATGGCAATTTCCTCGTGATGGCTACGGGTGTTTAGCCGGCGGACTTGTCCGCCGCGTTTGCTGTTGAATATGTCCGTCAAAAACGCGGCGGATAAGTCCGCCGGCTAAACGGAATGGCTATGGGTAGCACCGATATCAGAGTACCTTGGTGACGCCGGGAACGGCACAGGGATAGACGCCGTCGGGGCCGGGGAGCACCGACGGCACGCCATCCCAGGAGTACTTATCCGGCGCTAGGCTTACCTTGGAGTTGATTGCCTCGTCCCAATTGATCTGTTTTCCCGAATAGGTGGCCATGCGGCCCATAATGGCGGCCATTGTGCTTAGCGCGCCGTACTCGGCCTCGTTGTGCGGCTTGTTGTTTCGGACGGCGTCGAAGAGCATGTCGTGTTCGACCTGATAGGGGTTGACGACCTTTGCCCGGCATCGCCATCTGCCGTCCGCCGTTTCGATGATACCGCGGTTGACCTCGGCCTTGCCCTTGGAGCCCAGGATATGCTCCGAAACGCTGTTCCAGCAGCCGGGCACATGCCGGCACTGGCTGAACATTTTGGTGCCGTCGGCGTAAGTGAACTCGACGAAATGGTGGTCGAATATCTCGCCGTGCTCGCGGCCGTTTCGGAACATCCGGCCGCCTTGACCCTGTGCGCTTACGGGATGCTCGTCGCGGAGCCACTGGGCGATGTCGATATTGTGAACGTGCTGTTCGACGATATGATCGCCGTCGAGCCAGGTGAAGAAATACTTATTGCGGAATTGGAACTCCATCTCGGTCATGCCGGCCGCGCGAGGTCCGCAACCGCCGCCGACGGCCGAGTTCCAGTAGACGCGCATCAGTTCGATGTCGCCAATGGCGCCGTCCTTGAGCCGCTTCATCGTCTCTTCGTAGACGGCGTGATGGTGACGTTGCAGGCCGATGCCAACCTTGAGGTTCTTCTTCTTGGCCTCCTCGTTGGCGGCCAGGAAGCGGCGGATGCCCGTCGCGTCGGTTGCCACCGGCTTCTCCATGAAGACGTTCTTGCCCTGCTTGACGGCATACTCGTACTGCATGGGCCGGAAGTGCGGAAAGGTCGCCAGGATCACCAGATCGACGCCGCTATCGATCGCCCGCTTGTAAGCGTCGAAGCCGACGAAGCGTCGTTCGGGCGCCACGTCCACCTTGCCGCCGAACCCCTGGTGCTTCTCCCGGTCGTAACGCGACTCCTGCCCCTTGGTAAGCGCGGCATGGCTGCTTTGGAGTTTATCCTCGAACACATCGGCCATTGCCCAGAGCTTGACGGGCCCTTTGGTGCTCAGCGCTTGCGTGGCCGCGCCGGTGCCTCGTCCGCCGCAACCGACCAGCGCCACCTTGATCGTCTCATCGCCCGCCGCGTACGCCCTGGCGGCAATCGCACTGGTTAGCGCGGAGCCGGCCAGCACGGTCTCAATTCTCTTGGTCATGGGGATGTCTCCTTGTGATGTTTTCCGGTATTCTTCTGGGTTCAGATATTTGCCTATCTCAACCGGATTGTAACCTCCCGAACACCGGCTGTCCACTTGGCTGCCTGTTGTGGACGGCTGGGAGCTGGCGTGAAGGCCGTGGACGGGGGTTTCAGATGCGATTCCCGCATGACCGGACCGATCTTGGCTCCGGAAGCGGATGAATCAAGGGTGGCCGGTACTTCTATTCTTGACAGAATGGATCAAAGGTCTCCGCCTTTGATTCCACGCTGTTACTTCTCAGTCGACGGCGGAACGTAGACGACTGCTCCGCAGTGGACCTTCCAGTCGGCATGGTCCTTGCACCGGGTCGCGTAGTAGAGCGTCAAAGCACGCCCATCCTTCAGCGCCACGCTGCTGGGGTAACCGCAATCGCGGCTGAGTGCGTCGCTGACCAGGGTGAACGGCTGAGCCCCGTCGAAGTTCCCCTCCGCGTCGCCGATCAGCCCACGCACACCGTAGGGTTCCACGCGGTAGCCAGTGGTCATCAGCACGCGGCCGTCGGGCAACAGTACCAGATCGGCTGGATGCACGTTGTCGGGCGTGATCTGTTTCGGTTCGCTCCAGGTCTTGCCGTCGTCGGTCGAGCGGTAGACGTAGCTGTGGTCCTCTCGCTTCTGGGGCTTTTCGTCACCCGTTCGCTGGGCACCACCGTAGACCGCCAGCAACATGGCCCCGTCGGGCATCGTCACAATCTTGCCGAAAGGAGATCCCCAGCCGATGTCGGAGACGTCCAGTTCCAGAGGATCACTTTTTCGGCGTGGGCCAGAGTGAATTGATCGCCTCGACGGTTTTGTCGACCAAGACCTGTCCGCCCTCCGGTCCCACGCGATTGTTCTGGACCGACGTGCTGTATCCGCCCCCCTTAACTGCCCTGGCGGTCGGGACGTAGGTGCCCCACCCGACCAATTGGATCGCGAACGTTTGCACTGCCTTGCTGCGGGCCTGGATGCGGATGCCGTATTCGGTGAACAACTCGAAGGGGTTGGTGCAGATGGCCACGTCGCCCAGTCGGATGACGTGCAACTCCATC
>CAZDHN010000216.1:0-9274 GCA_964505115.1 uncultured Planctomycetaceae bacterium | reverse complement strand
AATGGCCACCCGAATATTTAGGCTTGACAAAGCACTAGGCTTTACCAATGCCTGGGGGGTTTCCCCTTTCTACGCAGCCTCCCCCCTGCCGGTTCGCGCGAGGCTTCCCGAGATAGTTGCCGTGGCGGCCGTTTTCTTTCCCCGAGATTACCCCGCCAAACTGGGATGGGCCGGGGATATCGCCAAGACAGGCTGCTATTTCCCCGGCGAGCGTTGACAAAACTCCTAACGGTTGTTAGGTTTGCGTGGAGTGGCGGTGTAATTGGCCAATTCTACTACTCCTTCTGGAAGTTCTCGCATGGTGCTGGAAGCACTCCCAGATCCAAGCCCCGAACTGCTTTCTCACCTGCAGAAACTGGAGCGGCGGATCAGTTTCGAGTTTAAGGACAAGGTCCTGCTCCGGGCAGCTCTAACGCACGCTTCGGGAGCGCATCATCGATTGGCGTCGAACGAACGGCTTGAATTTCTGGGCGATGCTATCTTGGGGGCCGTGGTCTGCGAAATGCTGTATCAAATGTATCCCCAATACCTTGAGGGCGATCTGACGAAGATCAAGTCGGTCGTTGTCAGCCGCCAGACCTGCGCCAAAATCAGCGAAGCCTTGGGGATGCAGGAGTTCCTCATCCTGGGCAAGGGCATGATCACCCACCCCAGCGTGCCGCCCTCGCTGTTGGCCGACGTTTTCGAGTCGATGATCGCGGCCATCTATCTCGACAGTGGCGACGAAGCCGTCCGAGAGTTTATCGAGCGGTACATCGGGCCGGAGATCGAATTGGCCGCCGGCGGTGAATTGGGCGGTAACTACAAGTCGCTCCTGCAACAGTTGGCTCAACGCGAACACGGCACCACGCCAACCTACCAACTACTCGACGAAAAGGGACCCGACCACAGCAAGTGCTTCAAAATAGCCGCGCGGGTCGGGTCGAACCGCTACCATCCGGCCTGGGGAAGAAACAAGAAAGAAGCCGAGCAGCGGGCCGCCCGAAACGCACTGAGCGAACTCAATAACGAAGCCCCGCACTACATCTCCGATTGACCAGGGACCAGGGGCGAGAGAATCTGCCGCCGGACGGTCTTTTCCTAATCCCCAGTCCCTAATCCCCTGCCTTCCATGACTCGTGTCGTCGTCCTATTCTCCGGCGGCCTGGATAGCATGTTGGCCGCTCGTATTATGCGGCGGCAGGCAATCGAAACGCTCGCATTGAACGTCAACGCGACGTTCGATTCCAGTCAGGTCAAGGCGAAACAGGCGGCCGACGAACTCGGGCTGGCGCTGACCGTCCGGTCGGTCGAAGACGATTACTTCCAAATGATCCGCAATCCGCGCTACGGTTACGGCAAGGCCGTCAATCCGTGTGTCGACTGCCACCTCTACATGTGCCGTCTGGCCGCCCGGTTCATGAAGGAAACGGACGCTTGCGCCGTGGCAACCGGCGAGGTGCTCGGGCAACGGCCGATGAGCCAAAAGCGGGGCGACCTCGAACTGATCGAACGCCGCGCGGGCTTGGAAGGCCGCTTGCTGCGCCCCTTGTCGGCCAAGTTGCTCGACCCGACCTTGCCCGAGCAGGAGGGACTGGTTGACCGAGAGGCCCTTTATGGTTTTTCCGGCCGAGGGCGGCGCGAGTTGATTGAACTGGCGATGCAACTCGGCATTGAGCGGACCCCGACACCTTCGCCCGGCTGCTCGCTTACCGACAAGATTTTTGCGGGCCGCGTTCGGGACCTCATGCAGTTCGACCTTAATGCAACCCGATGGGACTTCGAGTTGCTGAAAACGGGTCGACACTTCCGCTTCACCGAGCAGACAAAGCTGGTTGTGGGCCGCGATGCCGACGAGAACGCCCGGCTATGTAGCCACTTTCAACAGGCCGACCGTTGCGAGGCGGCCTTGCTGCATCCGGAGAATTTCCTGGGGCCCGACGTGCTGGTCACCGGCCAGGTAACCGACGAGGCCGTGCGGTTTGCCGGCTCGCTGATTGTACGTTACTCGCGCCGGGCCGATCCCAACGACGCCCAAGTTCGCGTTACGCGTGACGGCAAAGACCACATTTTCCAAGCTTTTTGGGACAGCGCCGCCCAAGCGGCCGTTCCGGTGTAGGCGGCCGTTTAGGCTCAATACCGTTCGTGATTCACCGTTAGCCCGGTCGCCTGCGACCGGCTTGTGCGGCGGATTCCCCGGTTTTCCGGTCGCAGGCGACCGGGCTAACATCAATTCCCGCGAAACACGAACAGTATTGCGTTTAGACCGGTCGACCGTCGTCAGGCACTCAAAGTTGCCCGCCGTGGGTTCGTACACGGGTATTTCATCACGCAAACAGTTCCGATTGACGAATCGGCCAAAGTCGGCAAAAATAGGGCATTCAAGCTGGCCAACTGCCGGAAGCAGGTGTCAGTATTGCAGGTGTCAGTATTACAGCCAACGGAAATCTGAAGACGACACGAAAATGAAACAAAGCCGAATCCTGATCGCCGACGACAACCCGACCAACGTAGAGCTATTGGAAGCCTACCTTGGCGAGATCGACTGCCGAGTGTCCGTAGCCGTCGACGGTCGCGACGCCTTGGACAAAGTGGCCCAATTCCAGCCGGACCTGATCCTGCTGGATATAATGATGCCCAAGCTGAGCGGTTTCGAGGTCTGCAAAACGCTCAAGGACAACCCGGCCACCCGGGGTATCATGATCCTGATGGTGACCGCGCTGAACGAACTGGGCGACATCGAGCGGGCGGTGGCCGCCGGATGCGACGACTTCCTCAGCAAGCCGGTCAACAAGATCGAACTGCTCAAGCGGGCCGAAACGATGCTCAAACTGCGGCACGTTACCGACGAACTGGAACGCCTGCGCCGTTACATCGACGGCATGGAAGGCTAAGCCGGGCCGCCACAGAGGTAGGCGTTGGGTGCCACTGCTGGCTTGTCCAGCAGTGCAAAGCATAAGCCGGCCGACACACTGCTGGACAAGCCAGCAGTGCCACCCAAACAGTACACCCAAGGCTCATTTAATCTCGTTCGTCTCGATCGTGAGGATCTCGATTATCAGGTCCTCGTCTTCTTCCGGCTCTTTGTCGTCCCGGGCTCTTGCGGTCGGCTTCGCGTCGACGGGGGTGACCAGTACGTCAATCGACAACTTCTTTCCGGGTTTCTCGCTGACCGATAGACTGTCGAGCCAGAGACCGCTTGGAACATTGTGCGAATCGGGCGACTTTAGTTGCCGGTTGTAGTAGCCTTTCACTTTCACCAGGCGGGTGTTCTCCTCGATCCGCACGTAGTTTATCTCCATCGGATCGACCGTCACCCCGCCAAGCTTCTTCGCCACGTCGTCCGGCCATTTGATATGACGGGCGGTGACCACGTTTGCGTCGGCGGGTAGCGTGATCGGCAGGCTCGGGTCGGGCTTGACAATTGCCGGTTCCGGCTTGTCGCCCTCCGGCGTCGTTTCGGCCGTGGGACGTCGCCGCCTCCTCGGCTCGCGCGACGGCTGGCCGCGAACCGGGCTGCCGGGCACCTCATCCTTCTTCAGCGTGGCCCCATGGAACCGCTCGCACAGCGATCTTGCGAACGATTCGGAGAACCCCATCCAATCCCGCCCGGTCTCCTTGCGCTTGGCGGCCGTGTCGACCTGCTTCGTCCTCGCCGAAGGCTTGCTCCGGCTTGTACTCTTCGACCGGCCCGACGACCGCGTTCGCGAGGGGCGGGTCGAGTGCGATTTGGACTTGCCCTCTTCGTACTCCTCGCGCGGAATCATCTTCAGTACGATCAACAAGGCCGGGTCGCTGACCAGTGACTTGGGTACGCCCGCCGATTCCACCGGCCCGGGACCCTCCTTCCAACACTTCTTCAACACCCGCCGCATTTCCGACCGCATCGAGTCGAACGGCATGGTGCCGGCCAGCGCGATCGTCTCAGCGCCCTCCTCCAGCGTTTCCACCTGGCCAAGCCGCTCTTCAATCAATTGCCTGAATTTCGCGTTCCACAAGTGCCGGGCCAGCCGGTAGGGCAGATCCGGATCGGGTGCCTGGTCATCCGGACCGCTGGCCCCGGGACGACCCTGGGGCGGCCGACGTGATTGTGAAGGGCGACGCATTGGCGCGGGATGGTGCATCTCCGGAGAGCGGCGTATTTGTGAAGGGCGGCGTCTGGAACCGGGAGTTGAGCCACTCGCTTCGACCGCAAGACTCAGAATGCCGGCCAGAGCCTCCGAACCGTACTCGACAAAATACTCCTCGAACATCGCCTCGGTCTGCTCATCCACCTGCCTGCTAAGGTGCAGGAGCATCTGAGCCGCCACGTTGTTGGGCAGACGTCGGTCGACGACTTGGAGGAGTTGCTCGTACTGTTCGTCGGAAGTTTTAGGATTGAGCAGGTGCTTGGCCAACTCGAGGCGGAACTGCTCCGAGGCAACCGGATCGATCAGGGCGATCGTCTTGTCCCGCATTTCTTCGGCCGTCATCTTGCTCCCGGTCGATTGTCCGGACGGGTAACCCGGCCGCTGGCCGCGTCCTCCTTCATGCATCGGTTCCATGCCGCCTGGCCGCGTCGAAGTCTTCGTCTTCTTTGCTTCCGGTTCCTCCGGCTTGCGCAGCTTCTCCGCCTCGACTATTGCGCGAAGCAGGATGGCCTCGCTCTTCTCCGAGGGATTATCGGCCAGCGCCGCCAGCGCCAGTTCCGTGGCCTTGCGCGGGTCCTCGGTCGTTAGCGTGCCTTCAACCAATTGCTCGAGCACGTCTCGGGCGGCGTCGGTGCCGTTGAGGGCAAGCGCCGTAATGAGCGGCTCGATCAGGTTGACGTTCGAGCGGGCCGTCCGACCCGGCTGGCGTCCACGCGCCGGAATCCCCCTGGAACCCGGCTGGCCCGGTCCTTTCGGTTTGGTTTCATCCGGCTCCGGCTCGGGTTCGGGCTCTTTGTATTCCAGCATGCCGGCCAACATGCGCGCCGCGGCGGGTTTGCCGGCAAACTTCTCGCCCAAGTAGATGATCGCCTCGGTCAGTTTCGAATCGCCCTCCTCTTTGGCCGAAATGTAGTCGGCCTTCTTCCACTCGGATACGTCGTCCGGCCGCTTGGGCTTCTCCTCTTCACCCGGCTGGGCCTGCCCGCCTTCGGGCATGCCTTCCATTCCCGGCTCGCCCGGCATGCCCTCCGCGCCCGCGCCCGGCTCGCCCTGCGCACCCGGTTGCGGTTGGGGTTGGGGTTGCTGGGGGTGTGGTTGAGGTCGAGGGCGCCGCTTGGGCTTTTCTTCCTCACCGCCGCAACCGGCGGCAGCCACGGCCGTCAACAGCACGACCGAACACAACCAACCCAAGGCTCGCCGGCCAACTCCAATATGACTTGTATGTTTACCGGTCACCGAATTACCTCCCAAAAAAACCGACTCTCACGACTCCACGCATACCATGGTCCCAGGCTGCGTAACGGGTGCCACTGCTGGCTTGTCCAGCAGTGCAAAGCACAAGCCCCGCAAAAACACTGCTGGACGAGCCAGCAGTGGCACCCAAGCCACTAGAAACCGATTATCTCACATTTTTCTGAAAAAGGCCACCGAGAACCGGGACCCCGAATTTACGCTCTTTCTCGGAACCCATGCCCCGCTTGGTTGACAGCCGGTTACCGCATTGTCACACTGAGACTAGCGATTTACCCGTAGCTGGATTCGCTAGAATCCAGCCGCGATGCAAAGAACCGGCTAGAAACACCGAACCGAATTCTTGCCAGTCCGGCTACCAGACAAGAGGAGAACGAAATATGGCTAGTTTACCGAGAATGAGAATCGTCGTCGCTTGTCTCCTATCGTTCCTATTGCTTTCGGCCGTATTCCCTTCAACGGCGGCCTATTCGGGGGAGGATTGGCTGCAATTCAAGTACGATTGCCGCCATTCGGGCAACGTGGCCGACCGGAGCGTGACCACTCCCTTGGGCTTGGTCGGAGCGGTCCCGATGACCGACGCCCTCTTCACCGCGCCGGTTGTCGCCGACGGACAGATTTACGTGGTCGACGGATCGGGCGTGGCGTTCTGCATCGACGCGGCCACCTTGCGGGTTGTCTGGAAGGTTGAGACGCGCGGCGGTAGCATCAACTGCAACAATATCTCCTCGCCGGCGATCGTGGGCCGCTACCTGCACTTCGGCACCATGGCCGGCTCGTACTGCGTGCTCGATCGGACCGACGGCCGACTGGTCGCCGAAATCGTCTGCGGCGAGCCGATCTTCAGTACGCCCGTCGTCGTTGGCGATAGGGCCTACTTCGCCACGCTCGGCTCGCAAGTTTACGCCGTCGAGCCCAACGGGACCGTCTGCTGGACGTGGGACTTTGTCAAAGATTACATGAAGTTTCCCGGCAACCGTTGGAGCAGTGAAGACTGGCTTGTCTACAAGAAGGCGCAGCGGGTCAACTGGCGCGACCAATTCGCTTGCTCCAGGAACCTGGCGGCCCACGGCAAGATGCTGGTCATCCCCTCCGGCGGCGAATTGGTCTACCTGGAAGACACCGGCGGCAAGCCCGAGTTCCGCGGGCTGGGAACCGTGCCGAGCTACAAGGGGCGGGAGGCACCGGCCACGTTCGGGCTGAGTATCGGCGCCGACGGCACCGTCTATCGTCAATGGCACCGCCGCGACAACTCGGGCCGAGTGGAAATGTTCCGGCTCCGCGACGGCAAGATGGAAATCGACTTCGTGCCCGGCACCATCGTCCGTAACGACATGCCGGGCCTGCTAAGCTTCTCCTCGGTAAGCCTTCGCGGCGACGACGTCTACCGCTGCCGGCCCGAGCGCGGGTTCGGTTGCTCGAAGCATGTGCCAGGCCAAGAAGAGCCCCAGTACCTGGGCGGCTTTCCTTCCATCACGCCGCCGATCCTGCTTCGCGACACGGCCGTTTATGGTGGACTCGACGGCAGCCTCTACGTCGTTCCGCTTTCCGGCGGCGGCAAGCCGTGGTCGTTCGCCACGGCCTTCGGCAAGGCGATCTCGGCGCCGGCTTGCGTCTGCGACGGGCGGATTTACTTTGGTTGCGAGGACGGATACCTCTACGTCTTGGGGCCCGACGGCAAAGCGGCGCTGCCCTCGAAGGAGCTCGATCTGTGCAGGATTCGCAACCCCTTGAAGGGCAAGCTGGCCGATCCGAAGTACGACTGGTATACGGCCTTCGCCGACATGCAAAGCACGAACGCCAACGATCAGGGGATCAAGCCGCCCTTCAATGTCAAGTGGATTCGCCGTTACGAAGGCACTTTCAAGCATCTTCCCGTCTGCGGCGGCGGGCGGATGTACACGCATACGGCCGAAGGGCAAATCATGGCCGTCGAGCAGGATACCGGCCGGTTACTCTGGCGGCGGTACTGGCCCGGCGTGAACGTCTGTTACACGGCCCCGCTCTACTACAAGGGCCGGCTGCTGATACCGCAGGCCGGTTTGGACGAGTGTTTCATCCGCTGCCTTGATGCGGCCACCGGAGAGCTGCTCTGGGAGGCCCCGTTCAGCGGCTCGCCCAGTTGGAGCCGGCAGATGCCGCCGGTAGTACACGACAACCTGGCGTTCTACATGTTCGGCACCGGCAAGTACGCGCCTAAGGGAACCGGGATTTATGTCTTCCGCGGAGAGGGCAATGAGTTGGCCAAGGGAGCTCCGCAAGTCATGAGTTGGCTCTACAGCCACGACAATCCACACTATCCCAAGGAGCACAAGCCGCTGGTTCGGGCGTGGGACTTCGACAACGGCAAGGTCGCTTGGACAAAGGATTTCTCCGAGCATGGCAGCGGCGGCGACGATGCCGGGCTGTGTATTATGGACGGCACGCTCTACTACTCGGTCTTCTTCGGATATGCCGCCACGCGAAAAGGCCAACCGGGACCAAAGGGCCTTACCGCCGCCATGGACCCGAAAACGGGCCGCGTCCTCTGGCTGACAACCAAGTACTCGGTCACCGCCGGCTGCACCATCTCGGCCGAAAAGGGGCGACTGTACGTGGGCGGCTACAATTCACCCAACTCGAAGAAGGGCTCGCGCCACGTCTGGTGCCTCGACGCCCGCGACGGCTCGCTCGTTTGGGAGTCCGACCCGCTGATCAAGTCGACCAACATCGTCACCGTTGGCGAGCGGTTCATCTTCGCTTATGCCTACGGTGGGACCAGCTATCTGTTGGACAAGGCGAACGGCAAAATCCTGTCCGAATTCAACCTCGGCTACGCCTGTACGCGGTTCAGTCTTTCGGAGCCTTACCTGCTGGGCACCAATACCGACCTAGTCGACACATCGAAGGGCAACGTGCTGGTGTCGGTCGGGCCACCGCTCGACACCCGCGATTGCGTCGGCTCGGTCGTTTCCAACGGCCGGATATTCTTCACCGCCCAAGCCAGCGGTTTGCAGATGTCGAAGGTCTGCGGCGACGAAGCCACCTCCGTAACACCCTGGCCGAAGGCGGCAAATAAGTAGTTTAGCCGTGCACCTCCAGTCGGGGACTGGTCCATTTTTCGGCCGGTTGATGTCTTTGGCGAATAGACGATGGCCGAAAACATGGACCTGTCCCCTTCCGTAGCCCGGAGTTTCCCATAATCCCAGCTTGTATCCAGCCGGGCCGTTGGGTTATCCTGGAGGGGAGCAATCGTTTCCAACAGCAAGACCAAGCGCCACGAAAGGGGACAGGTCCATGTTTTCGGCCTGCATTTCCAACGGAGTTGACAACCAACCGGCCGAAAAATGGACCAGTCCCCGGTGTAAGCGTGGCCCATTCCAACCAATGCATAACCTACTAAAAGCTTTCGCCCGACCGATTGGCCAGTTCGTCTTGACCCTGGCCGTGCTGAACTTCGCGACCGCCGGGCTGTCGGCCGACGCCGAACCGGCCGCGCTCAACCGGAAGATCGACCAGTTGATAAGCCAACTGGGCGACGCCGATTACCACGTCCGCCAGCAGGCCCAGAACGATTTAGCCAATCTGGGGTTCAAGGCCTTCGACGCGCTGAGCGCCGCCCAAACGCACGAGGACCTCGAGGTCGCCACCCGCGTAAAGTATTTGCTCCGGCTGATGCGCGTGCAGTGGACCGTCGAGAGCGACCCGCCGGAAGTCAAGAAGTGCATGGAGGGATACGAACTCCTCGACACGAACGGGCGGGTTGAGCGAATGCAACGGCTGGCGGCCCTGCCCGAGGGGATGGGGACCACGGCGCTCTGCCGGTTAGTGAGGTTCGAGCAATCAACCGTGCTCTCGAAATTCGCGGCCGTGCAGATACTCGGCCAGCAGCCACTCGACGGTCCGCCGGAAGCCGGCCTGGCCGAGATACTCAA
>CAZDHN010000215.1:0-9315 GCA_964505115.1 uncultured Planctomycetaceae bacterium | reverse complement strand
CCCGATATGCCCGTGCAGCCGATCAACTCGGGATCGACTTCCGGCCGGCTCTGCAGGAAATCGATCGCCCGCATGCCGTCCCAAATGCGGAACTGGGCCGTGTTGCGGCCTACAAGCGTGCTGCCGATGCCGACCAGGCAATGGCCCGTGACACTGACGGCCTTGGGCTTGCCGGCTTCGTCGAGCAACTGCATTCGCTCGCCCTGGTCGATCGGGTCGTAACAGAGCGCCGCCATGCCGTGCTTGGCCATGATGATGGGGGCCAACTGGTACAGGTCGCGAGCCTTGCCGTTGACGCTATGCCCACAGGGCACCAACACGGCCGGATAGGGCGGCTTGGCGTCGGGTAAATAGAGAATGGCCGAGACGTAGTGTTTCGGCCGGCTCTCGAAGAGAATCTTCTCGATCCGGTATCCGTCGCGCTGTGTCTTGCCGACCACCTTGGCGTTCAACGGCGTTCGCTCGGGCAGCCCGCCAATCTGGTCGATGAAGAACCGGCGCATGCGTTTCTGGTATACGGCCACGTCCTCGGGCGTTTTGATCTTCTCGTATTCAGCGTCCCGGCGGTCCAGCGCGGCCTGGGCCCTGGCCATCAGGTGCGTGTGTACCATCTCGGCCGGCGCCACGGCGTCCGATTTTTCCGACAGCACGTCGAGTTGTTCACCCCAAGCCGTGCAGGTCGCGGCAAACAGGCAGGCGGCGGTAAGAATCGTGCGAATCATGGCAATCTCCGGTTGTGGGAAGGATCGGCTGTTTTCTATTACTCCAGTTTTTCGACTGGGTCGACTATCGTGAGCTTGTCGGGCGGTAGCGTGGCCGCCAGGTTGGGAAGGTCGTAGGTCTTCAGGGCGCCGTGGACCACGTTTATGAACTGGCTTTTGGCTAGCGGTGTTTTCAGCAGACTGGCCCAGGAGACGAGGCTCTTCTGAAGTTTGGCCGATGCGAACAATTGCGGCTCCAAGGCAATTGCATGCAAGGCGGCTGGGCCTGTTTGGCCAATGCTCACCAGGCGAACGCGGTTCGGCTTGCCGGCCGCGTTGTACTGGGCGAGGAATCGGGCGCATACCATCACGTCCTCGGCACGCATGGCCAGGTAGGGTTTTTCCAGCATGTAGGCCAGATAAAGCTCCTTCCATTCGGGCCCGATGTGGCCGGCAATGCCGCCTTTGGGCTGGCTGCGCGACACCGCGGTCTCTCCAAATCCGCGGATATCGACCGCCAGCACGATCTTGCCCTGGCGAACCAGCTTCTCGATCGGCCCGCCGGCGGCCGCGTCCGTCTCCTTGCCCTTGTCGTGCAGGTAGAGGCAGGCGTCGCCGTTTGGTTTGTCGGGCAGCATCGCCAGCGCGGGCAGGCAAATGCCCGGCTCGGGCCGCAGGATGAGCTTCTCGAGGCGGTAGCCGTCGCGTTTGATCTCGCCCAACTTCTCGCATTTCGGCTTGGGCAACTCGGCCACGTTACGAATCCCGGTGATCCGGCGGACGGCGGCCAGGGCCTTCTGCTTGTCGGTGGTTTGCCAGAACTTTTTGCGGACGGCCGAGAGTTGCTTCTCCAGGTCGTTGTTGATGTCGTAAGTGCTTCGGGCGCCTTCGAGCAGCATGACCTGACCGTGTGGGGTACAGAGGGCTTCTTCGTCGGTCAGGATGGTTGGCTTCGTTTCGGTGATTGCATCGTCGATCTTCAGCAGCCAACGCCTCATCCAGCGGACCGCTCCCACGCGAAGTTGGGTCGAGAAGCCGTGCCGGGCGTCGGTCTCGATCAGGTCTACCCGTTCGGCGAAACCTAGCCGGCCGTAAAGCCGCTTGGCCTGGCGGAAGCTGACCCAGGAGCCGTCGATGGGGAAGAAGTCGTGCGTGGCGGTACACATCAACGTCGGCTTCGGCGCCCGCATCATGATGTATTCGGCGTGAGTCATTCCCCGCGATACTTGAGCGTGGATGTTCTGTTCGGCGTCCTGCGGGCCGCAGACTTCCAGTAGCCGGCGGGTGCTAGTCAGATAGCAGCTCGGCGCGGCACAGACGATCCGCTTATCCAGGGCCATCAGGTAGCTGGTCAGCGTACCGCCGCCGGAGTTGCCGGTGCAGCCGATCCGCGTCGGGTCGATTTCCGGCCGGCTTTGCAGGTAGTCGATGCCGCGCATTCCGTCCCAAATGCGGTAGGTGGCCGTATTGCGCCCCAGCAGCGTGCTTCCCACGCCGACAATGCTGTGTCCCGTGGTGCCGCCGACGCGAGGCTTGCCCTTCTCGTCGAGAAGCTGGTAGCGTTCGCCCTGCTCGATCGGGTCGTAACAGAGCGCGGCCAGTCCGTTGCGGGCCAGCAGGATGCAGGCCGATTGGTAGGCCTCGCAGGCCTTGCCGTTGCCGCTATGCCCGCACGGGACCAGCACGCCCGGGTAGGGCGGCTCGGTCTTGGGAAGATAAAGAATCGCCGTGACGAACAGTTTTGGCTGACTCTCGTAGATTACCTTTTCGATCCGGTATCCGTCGCGGTCGCGTTTTTCGACAACCTTGGCGTTAAGCGGCGTCCGCTGGGGCAACCCGCCAAGCTGGTCGAGATAGAACTCCCGCATCGCCCGTTGGTAGCGGTCGATGTGCTCGGGCGTCTTGATCTTCTCATATTCGGCGTCCCGACGGTCCAAGGCGGCCTCGGCGAGCCCCATCAGGTACTCGTGCATCATCTTCGACGGCACGACGCCGTCGATCTCCTTCGGCAGTACGGTCAAGTCTTCGGCGACTGCCTGGGAGAAGATTACGAGAACAGCCGCGACGGTTAGCAGTGGGCGGGTCATGGCAGGCTCCTGATGGAGAAACATCTAATGGGTTTCCACACAGGATAGCCGTCCCCGCGACGGTCTGCAAGCCGTTTGGTCGGCGGGCTTGCCCGCCGCGTTTGTGTTTGAGCGCCATTGATAGCGCCCAACGCGCCGGGCAAGCCCGCCGGCTAAACAATAGATCGGTCAAACCTACAGATGCAGGTTTTGGAGTTCCGGATAATCGCCGACCTGGACGACCTCGCTCATGCCGAACCCGAGTTGATAGAACCCGCCCCCGATGGGATTGAGGTGCATTGCTTTGGCGCGGACAAATTTCATCCGCGATTCCCAGCGGAACCCGAGGATAACTTCGTCCAGGCCCCGCGGTTCGTCGAGCACCAGCGAGAGGCCGCTGCTGGAGAATTCCTTGGTGATGGCGGTGAAGAGTTGCCCGGTGCGCGGCCGCTTGTTTTCGATCGGCACGACCAGTACCACCACGACCATCGGCACGCGGCCTTCGAGCCGCGGCCCGTCGATCAGGGCTTCGAGTTCAGGGCAATTGTTGTTTACGAGCTTGAGGATAAAGTTCCGGACATCCTGCTTTCTATTCCTGGTAAATAGCTTCACCGATCGGTCTCCTAGCGAATAATGTCCCGAGCCTATAGAGCAAAGTATAGGCTACGGATCGCCGCGGAGATTCGGATGCGAGGAGACTACCGGTGGTGACGGCGCAACCCCTCGCGCGAGTGAGAGCGGACGTCGGAATCGATCAGCAGGCTACTTCCGTCGAGGCCGCTTGCCGCCGGTTCGGCTGCTTCCCGCGTCGGCCTCGACTTTCGACATGACCAGCTTGGATTCGACCGAGTTGATCTTGTAGGTGAACTTCTGCAGAAAACTTTGCCCGAGCAGCGGGGCGGCCTCGGTGAATTCCTTGGGCATGACCGCGCAACGGACGTTCTCGACCGTGAACTTGCCCACCCGGACCTTGTCGGCGAACATCTCCTTGGCCTCGACCGTCCGGCCGTCCGCCAGCGTCATCCTAAGCGTGCGGGCCTCGCCGCTCGGCGTTAGCCCTATATCCGAGGCCATCTTCCAGGGCAGGCAGATAATCGAGGCGCCCGTGTCGATGGCCATCGTCTGCGTGTACTTTCCGCCGAATGTTACCGGCACGAACCAAAGATCGCTAGCGCCGCGACGGATATTAATCGACTCCAGGAGCACGGTGTCTTCCATCTTCCGCAGACGTCGATCGTTGCCCACGAAACTGGTGGTCGGGCCGAGCTTGTAAGTTTTTCCCTCGGCCTTGCCGTAGGCATCCAGCGCTTTGCCCACCCGGGGATCGGCCGTCAGGTCGGCGTATTTCTCCTTGACTTGATCGTACAGTTTTCGCGCCTTGAGGAGTTCTTCGACAAAGGCTTCCGACTGCTGGTTGGCTACCGCCAGAGCCTCCTTGAGCGCTTTCTCCTCCCTGTCGGATTCCTGCATCAAGACGATCCGGTCGGCCAATTCGTTCATCACGCTGGCGAGCTTGTTGTAGGCCGCCCCCGACGTGGTCCGCTGCATTTGCATGCGACACTCGCGACGCTTTTGCAGATAGACGATTATCAGTTGCTTCTTCTCGTTGACCATCTTTTCGCAGGCGGCGGCTTTCTGTTGCGCGTCGCGAATTTGCTTCTTCATCGGCGAAGTGGCACGGATCAGCTTGCCGATTTCCGTCTCCTCGGGCAGCGAGAAATACGTGCCCACCCGACGGAGCCCCTTTTCCTTGAGGAAGGATTCGGCATCATCCTTTTCAGTGTCGTTCTTCTCGGCGGCCCGCGCGCCGACGGACAACAGCACAACTAAAACGCCGCTCAGCACGATCGGCACTGATCGCCACTTGCACATAACAACCCTCCTTCAACGGTGTCGACGAATACTTGATCTAGATTGTAACCAACGAGGCGGGCTGGTCAACACCCTCCGCTCGGATAGCTCGGGTGGCCGGCAATCGGGTTGTATTTTGGAGGGGAACCCCTACCAAGCTTCGGCGATATGGCCAATAATGACGCTGCCGCACATCGCACGGAGGCTCAAGAATGTCGGATTCGGCCAATCAACGCATTTCACCCCGCAGCTTCGTGGTTATCCCCGCCCGACTGGCGTCTACGCGGCTGCCGCGCAAGCTGCTTCTGCGCGAGACGGGCAAGTCGCTGATCCAGCACACCTACGAGGCCGCGCGTCGGGCCAGTCGGCCCGAGGGGCTGATGGTGGCGACCGATCATCGAGATATTTTCAATGAGGTGCGGGCGTTTGGCGGCCGGGTGGAGATGACCGACCCCGATGCCGCCAGTGGCACCGATCGCGTGGCGGAGATCGCCCGGGGGCTGAACGACGTCGATATTGTGGTCAACGTGCAGGGCGACGAGCCGGAGTTGTCGGGCGAGTCGATCGACCTGACCGTTCGGCTGCTCGAGGGCGACCCGACGGCCGTCATGTCGACACTGGCCACGCCGATCCGACGCCGGGAGCAGTTGGAGGACCCCGCCTGCGTGAAGGTGGTTGTCGATTGCCGGGGCCGGGCGCTCTATTTCAGCCGTAGCCCCATCCCCCACCCACGCCAGTGGGAAGACGACCTGCTGGACGCGGAGCCCCCCCATTTCTATCAGCACGTGGGGCTTTATGCCTACCGCCGCGAATTTCTGCTCCAGCTTGCCCAAATGCCTCAGTCGAGCCTGGAAAGACTGGAAAAGCTCGAGCAACTGCGAGTCCTGGAGGCCGGATATCAGATCGTTGTCGGGGTGGTCGACGAGCCTACGTTCGGCATCGACACGCCGGAAGACTACCGGGCGTTTGTCGAAAAGTCCCGCCGTTGCTAGAATGCACGGTTTGCTGGTCGGAAGTCGCCGCTCGGAGGTCGGCTGCCAGCGCCTTCGTGACTATCAACTATCTACTATTAACTGAATGGCACTGATATTTCGCCTGTACTCATCACGCTCCGCGTGATGGCGAGGCGCTGTGGTATTGGCAAACTCCTGATATTCGAGGCGTTTGACCTCACTTCGGCATCACGCGGAGCGTGATGAGTACAGGGTAAATCAGCGAAATATCAGTGCCATTCAACTACCAACTACCAACTACTCACTATCAGCTACCCGAAGAGAGATATCATGAGCGACGAACCCAAGGAAGAAAAGAAGATCATTGTCGACGAGGACTGGAAGAACCAGGTGCGGGCCGAGAAAGAGAAAACGGGCGAGCAACCGCCGCGGGAGCAGGAGGCGGCCGAAGCACAAGCCGAGGAGCCCTGGCCGGCGCCTTCTTTCCCCCTATTGATAACCACGCTTGCCACGCAAGCCATGGTGGCGATGGGAATGATCCCCCACCCGGCCACGCAGAAAGCCGACGTGCAACTCGGTCAGGCGAAGCACTTCATCGACATGATCTCGATGCTTGAGGAGAAAACCGAGCGCAACCGCACGGAAGAAGAGAGTGCCATGATGGAACAGATCACGCACGAGTTGCGGGTAAGTTTCCTGGCCATCGAAAAGCAGCAGCAAGGAACAGACTGAGCACCTGAAAGTTAGCCCGGTCGCCTGCGACCGGAAGACGGCCGGCTGCCGCTGCTTTCCCGTCGCGGGCGACGGGGCTAACGGAGATTCCGACCTCCCACTTAAAAAAGGTCCATGCCCGGCCCGGGGTGAATTGTCGGGCCGTTCCGCGACCCCTGAGTCCAATCCCTGGTATCTTGCATCCCAACCGGGTGACACACACCGGGGGTAACCAGGAAAAAGTCCGAGCCGGGCATGGTGTTGTTCGGGGATGGCGGCTAGCGTCCGGGCTTCTCGGGCGCAAGCCACCGCTTGACACTTTCCTTCCGGCGACCGTTATCCCGTATTTCTCACCAACATCGTCACGAGAGGTCGTAAGTTCTGTCGTGGCAAGGAGTGCAAGCGATTCGTCCGTAGGCGTATTGGTGAATACGTTGAGGAGGAATCGCGCCGCACGACGAAGCCACGGCTGGACTTCCGGCCTCGCAGTAGATGGCTGGTGAGAAATGCGGGTTAACCGGCGCGGGAAAGATGGTCCAATAGTCTCTGGAATTTGGGCATCTGCCGCTCGAGGTACTGCGACCAGGCGGGCAGACTCCAGATCTCGACGCACAAAGCGGCTCCAACCACCATGATTTGGCCGTTGGGCTCCACGCCGAAGAAGTCGCGAAATTCTTTGGGGATCAGCAGCCGACCGCGGCCGGCGAGTTGAACGCTCGCATGACCGGTCGAGAGCAGGCGTCCCAATAACTGCAACTGGCCGGTCTTGCCTTGCAGTTCGTGCAGCCGCATCTTGTGCTTGATCAGTTCGACCCGATCCTCCCGATGCGACTTCCAGGCCGCCGCGCTCCACAAGCTCAAACATCCCGGCCGTTCCTTCGAGAGGATGTACTGGGCCGAATCGGCGTCGAGCAGTTCGATGTGCTCGGCGGGAATCGATGCCCGATAGCGACCGTCCAACGTGCAACAGGTCTCGCCGAGGATAAACTCTTGCCGTGGGGGCATTGGCTGCCGCGCCTGCTTGCGATTGATCGTATTGGTCGAATCCGTTCCGAAGCATTATATTTGGCCTTCAGGAGGCGAAATGGGCAGCGAACCCACGGTAGCGACTATCCGTAGCCGTCAGTGGGCACTAAACCCACAAATAAGAGTCTATCAGCTTCCGCCCGCCTGGCAAGTACCCCAATGCCGCTTTTCGAAAGAATTTTCCGGCGATGGCAATACCCCGTACTGGTGGGGAGTGGAGGGAGGGGGGGGTTCCGGCGATCAATTCCCGTTGAATTAGTGATAAGTGGCGATTTTGCGCGGAGTTACGACATCGCTTATATAAAGCCGCGACCGTTGGTCGCGCTGAACCTTTCGGAAAATCGCGCGCCTTTTGCCCGTTGCGCGACCAACGGTCGCGGCTTTATAGAATCAAGAAGTTCCGCTGAACCAAGACAGCGCCGGCAAACTCTACTCGCCCAGCGTCGACTTGCGACGAAGGATGTGATGGTAGTGCTGGGCGAAACGGTGGGCCTCGTCGCGGACGTATTGCAGCAGCCGCAGGGCAAAAGAATGCCGGCTTAGGCGTAGCGGCTCGTCCGAATCGGCAAGGTACACCTCCTCCTCGCGCTTGGCGAGCGAGATGACCGTCGGCCGGGCGATTTGCAGCCCGGAGAATGCCGACAGGGCCGCGTTGAGTTGTCCGCGACCGCCGTCAATAAGAAGCAGGTCGGGCGGCACGCGATCCTCTTCTTCCAGTCGGGCGAAGCGGCGTTGGACAACCTCGCGAATACAGCCCACGTCGTCGATGCCCTCGACCGAGCGAATCTTAAAACGCCTGTAGCCCGGCCTGAACGGCAGCCCGTCGATGAATTGAACCACGCTGGCCACCGTCTCGCTGCCCGCCAGATGCGCGATATCCACGCCCTCGATTGTCCGCGGAGGATCGGGCAGATGCAAAACCTTCTGCAGGCCGACAAGCCCCTTTTGTGGATCGATCTGAAAAACCTCCGGCTGCACGTGCGTGTCGAGTTCGCCCCGCTGGTCGAGAGTTTCCAGCAGGCGGATCTCGTCGCGCAATCGGGCGGCCTCTTCGTAATGCAATGCCTTGGCGGCCGCCGCCATCTCGCCGTGCAAGTCGACCAGAAGCGATTTCTTCCTGCCTTCCAGAAACCGCTGCAAGCGGAGGATGTCCTTGCGGTACTCTTCCTTCGATATCCTCAAATTACACGGAGCCGTGCATTGATCGATCGAAGCCAGCAGACAAGGCCGAAACCACTGCCAACGCTCGTCCTCCTGACGAATGTCGAGCGTGCAAGTGCGGAACTTGAATATCTTCTGCAATACGTAAATCGCGCCACGCAAACCGGCGGCGTTGGCGAACGGGCCGTAAAGCTTCGTGCCGCGCGGCTTCGGCTCCCGGGTGACTTGCACGCGAGGGAACTGGTCGCGGGTGAAGATCTCCAGGTAGGGGAACGTTTTGTCGTCGCGCAGGTCCTGGTTGTACTTCGGCAGGATATCCTTGATGAGCCGGGCTTCGACCAACAGGGCGTCGATCTCGCTTTCCGCCTCGATGTACTCGATGTCGCGAATCTCCCGAACCAGCCGGGCCGTGCGCGGCTCTTCGGCGGCCGCCTTGAGAAAGTAGCTGCACGCCCGACTACGCAGGTTCTTCGCCTTGCCCACGTATATCACGCGGCCCGCCGAATCCTTCATCAGATAGACGCCGGGCGTGGACGGGAAGGCGCGGACCTTCTCGGCTGCCAGGCTGTTATCCGTAGGTTCGGACGAATCGGGCATTATGGGTTCCATCGAGTGACCACCAATGATACAGAATCAGCGGCCTCGAAGGGAAGGCGAAACGCAACGAGTACGATCTTGTCGAAGGGCATCTCTTCGGCCGGCCACTTTTCCTTGACGATCTCAAAATAATGCACCACCTTGGCCGGGGGCCCAATCCCCCTCTCCGCCTCTGCAAGAACTTATAAATATTTTGGCTCTTCCGTTCTTAGGTGCAAAACGCTAGAAACACGGCCTTCAGGCCGGCGG
>CAZDHN010000214.1:0-9333 GCA_964505115.1 uncultured Planctomycetaceae bacterium | reverse complement strand
ACGACAGAACTTACGACCTCTCGTGACGATGTTGGTGAGAAATACGGGCTAGCACATCAATCACGCTCAATGTCCAACTGAGGCAAAACAAGCAATGCCGGGAGCATATGATATCGGGCAATCAAGTGGCGGGTAGAATGCCCACTTTCCCCCTTCGCCTTTTCTCCTATTTTTCCCCTTTCCCTTGCAACCCGTCCCACCTTTTCGGGGTGCGGCTTCCGCAAGCCGGATAATCCGCGCGGTCCCCCTCAACCCGGCCGCTTTTGTTATGGCGGATATAGCGGATATTCCGGTAATAGCGTGCTGGCGGTTCGGATTGCACTTGGCGTATTACGTCTGCCGAAAGCGATAGCAGAGTCGAACCCGCCTTGATAGCCACACCCCCACCACCGGGTCGGGCACGATATACCCTGGTCACCCTCCCCGAGGACCGAACTCATGCGTTGTCGCTATTGTAGGTCGAAGAACATTCGGGTAAGCGTCAGCGCGTTGAAGCGGATGTCGTCGCCGATGCGCCTGCTGTTTGCGCCCGTCAGGTGCCGTGCCTGTCTTCGTTCATTCCTCGTCCCCCGCTTCATGACCGCATTCCTGCCAACCCGATCGCCGGACCGTTCGCGAGCGGCGTGAACAGTGATGAGTCGGGCCTCGATTCATGGGTTGGGTGCCATGTCGCAAAGCCCTGCTGATTGGAAACAACGCAAGCTTCAGCTTCGCACCCGGGCACACGCCAATCGGCGGGAGCAGCCCAACAAGGAAGCCCTGAGCCGATCGATCTGCCGGAGGCTCGTCGAGTTGGATGAATACGGCCGGGCGCGGACGGTGATGGCTTATGTCGACATTCGCGACGAGGTTCGCACGCGACACCTTCTGGCGGCCATTCTGGAACACGGCAAGCGGCTGGTTGTTCCTTACTGCGTGGCCGACGAGTTGGAACTGTTCCTGGTCGATAACCTCGACGAGTTGATGCCCGACACTCTCGGCATTCCGGAACCGAAGGCCGAATTGCGAGGCTTGGCGGAGCGAAGGGTGGAGATTGAGCAGGTCGACCTGATCGTGGTGCCGGGCGTGGCGTTCGACGCGGGTGGCGGCCGGATCGGGCATGGAGGGGGCTACTTCGACCGCCTGCTTTGTCTAGCCCGGGCCGATACAACGCTCGTCGCCCCGGCCTTCGAGTGCCAAATCTTCCCCGATGTCCCCATGCAACCGCATGACATTTTCATGCACATGGTCGTCACGGAGAAGACAATCTACCGAGCCGATTCAGAGACTTCCCGGAGGGAAACGTGAACGCAACCGTTTCTCGCCGCATCGTGGTGACGGGCGTAAGCCGTGGGCTGGGGCTCGCGCTGGCCGAGGGGTTCATTCGGCTGGGACACACCGTGGCCGCTTGCGCCCGATCGGAGCAGGCCGTTGCCGAGCTTGGCCGCCAGTACGGTCCGCCGCACGGCTTCGAGACGGTCGACGTTAGCCAGGATGAAGCAGTCCGAGCCTGGGCCGAGCGCGTGCTGGCCGACGGCCAACCGCCCGACCTGCTGATCAACAACGCCGGGCTGATCAATCGCAACGCGCCGCTTTGGGAAGTGCCGGCCGACGAGTTCTCGCAAGTGGTCGACGTAAACATCAAGGGCGTGGCCAACGTGATGCGCCACTTTCTGCCGGCGATGATCGCGGCCGGTAGCGGCGTGATCGTCAACATCAGTTCGGGCTGGGGCCGATCGGTCGCGGCGGACGTGGCACCCTATTGCGCGACGAAATGGGCCGTCGAGGGGCTTACCCGGGCGCTGGCTCAAGAGCTTCCCAGCGGCATGGCCGCCGTGCCTCTTAACCCGGGCATCATCAACACCGAGATACTACAAAGCTGCTTCGGCGAATCGGCCGCCTCCTATCCCGAACCGGCAAGCTGGGCCGAACGTGCCGTTCCCCTGATCCTCGGCCTGGGCCCCAAAGACAACGGCCGCCCGCTATCGGTGAGCGGTGCATAGCAGTGGGGTCAGACCCCATTCTATTCCTCTTCCGACTCGATTGCTCGAATCTTGTAGATTAACGCACGGCGGCTGATGCCCAGTTTCTTGGCGGTGTGTGTTCGATTCCCGCCGCATTCATCCAGCGTTGCCAGGATGGTGGCCCTTTCCACTTGCGAGAGCCGGTCGTCGTCGGAATCGCGCACGGGGCGGGATTCGGCGGCGGCGATGTTTTCCGGCAGGTGCTCGGGCATGATTACGTCACCCCGACACAACAGGCACGCGCGTTGCACCGCATTTCGCAACTGGCGAACGTTGCCCGGCCAGGCGTGGGTCAGCAGGCAATGCATGCTTTGGGGCGAAAGCCGAACCGGGGTGCCGGAGAATTCAGCGGCGAAGTGTCGGGCCAGGGGCATGATGTCGTCGCGGCGCCGGCTAAGCGGCGGTACGAGCAACTCGACCACGTTGATTCGGTAGTAGAGATCCTCGCGGAATCGGTTAGCACGGATCGCCTCGGTCAGGTCGCGATTGGTGGCGGCGACCAGCCGCGTGTCGATCTCGATCGAGACGTCGCTTCCCACCGGCGTTATCTGCCCCGACTCCAACGCGCGCAACAACTTCGGCTGCAAGTGGATGGGCAACTCGCCGATCTCGTCCAGAAAGAGCGTGCCGTGATCGGCCGTCCTGAAAAAGCCCTGTCGCGATTGCGACGCGCCCGTAAAGGCACCCTTGGTGTGTCCGAATAGTTCGCTTTCGATCAGCGATTCCGGCAACCCGGCGCAGTTGGCGGCCACCAACGGCCCCTGGCAACGTGGGCTCCACTCGTGGATGAGTTGAGCAACAACTTCCTTGCCCGACCCGCTCTCCCCGGTTATCAGAATCGGTGCCCTTGAGGGCGCCACCACGGCGACCGTTTCCAGCAGGCGGTGCATGGCCGAACTCTCGCAGACGAGCCCCGGCGGAAGTTTCGGAATCGACCGCTCGGCCCCCGACGGTTCTCCGACGGCCGGGCCGACGGCGTCGGAAATGGCGATCTCCAGTTCGTCCAGGTCGACCGGCTTGGCCAGGTAATCGTCGGCCCCGCCCTTGACGGCGGAAACCGCCTGGCGCAAATCGACGTGAGCCGTAATCAAGAGGACGGGCAAGTCGGCGGATATTTTGCGAATCTCGGCCAGCGTTTGCACGCCGTCCATGCCGGGCATTCTCACGTCCAGCAGTACCATCTCGACCGGCTGCCGGCCGATGCTTGCTAGGGCCTCCTCTCCCGAAGCGGCTTGCTCCACGCGAAACCCCAGCGACTCGACGAACCCACCCAGAAGCTCGCGTTGCGAGGCTTCGTCGTCGACCACCAGAATGGTTTGTTTTTTTTGGGGCATCGATTTATCGAGCGTCAATTATCAGGCATCAATTCGGTCCAAGCGGAAGATGGAACCGCCGCCCGCTCGGGGGATGTATTCTACCCGCCAGCCGTGAGCGGTTGCAATGTGGCGAACGATGGCCAGCCCCAAGCCGGTTCCGCCCGGCCGGGTGGTGAAGTAGGGCGTGAAGAGCGATTCAACATCTTCCGGCGGCACGCCCGGCCCGCAATCGGCAACGTCGATCCGGCAGCGGCCGTCTTGCCCTTTGGCCACGACAACTTCGACGGTTCCCTCCTCGGGCGCAAACTGCACGGCGTTCTGGATCATGTTGAAGAGCGCCTGCCGCAGCATTTCTCGATCGGCCCGGACCGTGATCGCGGGGCTCCCGCCGTTCGTTTCGAGTTGCAGGTTTTTGGCATCGAGGTCGGGTTGCAGGATGGTGGCCAATTCGCCGAGGAGTTGCTCGACGTCAACCCGTTCGATGTCTGGCTGGCGTGGTCGGGTGAAGGCGAGAAACTGGTTGATTCGGGAGGTAACCCGATCGCATTCTTCAATCACCGCTCGGATCTGCTGCTGGACTTCCGGTTGATGTGTCTCGGACTGGGCCAGCCGTTGCATCCAACCCCGGATCAGGCCCAGGGGGTTGCGCGTCTCGTGGGCCAAGCCGGTGGCCGCCTGGCTAAGCTCGCGGAGGTGCCGCGTTTCGGTTTCCAGGAGCCGGGCGCGACCGTATGCGTCGGCCAGGCGGATCGTCGCCCGCCAGGCAAAGGCGACGCAGAGCAGAACGATTCCGCCCGCCATCACGACCGTAATACGCAGCCAATATGCTCGGTGGCATTGCTCGTCGACTTGCGCGCGATCCAACAGCAGCGTGGCCAGGAACGTCCCGCCGCTGGAGAAGCGGCTTTCGCCGTCCGCCGCGGCATGTTGCCGCCAGCCCTGGGAACCGCGGCCAAGCCCGCGGCCCATCGGTTGCGGCGAACCGGCCGGTTCGGGCGACAGCTCGAATCGGTCGACGAAGCGAAAGCCGTAGGTCTCCCAGAATCTGCCCACACTGACGGTTGCCGCGTCGCCGAGCGATTCGGTTTCTCCGGCCGAGATGATCGGCCGACCATCGTCCGCCGCTATGGAAACCGCCAGAACGTCTTTCGATATGACCAGTTCGTCGAGCGTGCCCTGGAGTTGCCCGAGAAAGAAACGCCCCATTCGGCGATGCGATCGAATCCCGCCGACCAGGGCGCTCATCAACGAATCGGCCTGGCGCCGAAGCGTTTGCCGTGCCAACTCCTGCTCGTGGCCGTACTCATGATATTGCCAGGCGGCCAGGGCGACCCAGGCCAGCAACAATCCGCTCCAGGCTGTCAGTCGCTGCCATCGCATCGTTGTCGTTCGCTTGGCTTCTTTGATACCCAAGAGCCTCAACCGTATTGTTGCAAGTTGGACGACATCAGTCCACGGCACTCGTCCGCCCACCTGGATAAGTGGGTTATGCTTCAGCATATCGCACTCTGAAGGCGCGTTATGCTAAAGCATAACCTACATGCCGGCCACCCGGGCAGCCAGATAGTCGGCCACCCGGGCTGCACGTCGGGACTTTGGTTACTTCTTCGGTTGCGGCTTCGGGAAGTTATCGCAGACGCCGTCCTGGTCCTTGTCGACAAAGCCCCACTGGCGTCCCATTCCGCGGCCATACCCATAGCCGGGACCGCCAGGTCCGTTACCGGCACCGCGACCGTAGCCAGGACCCGGACCATAACCGCGACCGTAGCCCGGACCCGGACCATAACCGCGACCGTAGCCCTTGCCGGGGCCACCGCGACCGTAACCTTTACCGGGGCCGTAACCGTTGCCGGGACCACCGCGGCCGTAGCCCATCCGGGGACCACCCCAGGGGCACTGACCGGCGCCGAAACGGCCCATGGCTGGTCCACCTGCCCAAATCTTCTTGCGCAGGTTCTCAAGCTGCTTGGTCAGCTTGTCGATCTTGGCCTGGTCGGGCTGTTCGGCCGATTGGGCTTCGATCAGGGCCGCCAGCGTTCGGTGCATCCTCACCCGCAACTGGGCGGGCGTCGGGGCATCCGACTTGCTTGCCGCTGGTTGGGTATCGGCCTTCTTCGACGGCGCCGGCTCGGCGGCCGCTCCGATTGCGGTAACACCCCACAACACGGCAACCGCCACCACACATCTCAATCCGTATCTCATAACACAACCTCCTAAGTCTGGGGCGATCGGCGCCCTTTGGTTAAGTACGCACCGACCGCCGAACCGCGAGGCGTCCTGCAAATGCTGCACACCACTTCTCGGCAGAGGCGCTACATTCTTGCGCTTTCGCTCCCCGCCGTTACCACCGTAGAGTATCGCAACAACCCGGCCCGGACGCCTCGGAAAGGTCGTTTCTGTTGCGGTATTGAGCGTCATCTGATCAATCTCCGGTGGTGTTCGGTAGATTGCCAACGCAAGTCCCGTGCCAATGGCCGTGATTCATTTGCCCGGCGCGCGTAGCGATAGCGCCAAAACGTCGGGCAAGCCCGACCGCTAAATCGCGAATGGATCGTCAGCCCTACAGATACTCGCCAAACAGCTCTTGGCTGGGGCGGGGGATGACGATTTCGGAGACGAGCAGGCCGCGTTGGCGGGCCTGGTCGGCGGCAGTCTCGACGGCGGCGCGGACGTCGGCCACCGAGCCGGTCATCAGCAACAGGCCCTTTCCGCCCATCGCCATCGCCACGTGGATGCGGAACAGAATGACGTTGGCCGCTTTGGCGGCAGCGTCGGCGGCAGCCAACGCGCTGGTGCCGCTGAAGGTCTCGACAACGCCCAACGCGCCCGTGTGGTCGGCGCCGAGCGTGACCGATTGACCCAGCGCCGGGAAGACCGACTCGTGTACGTTGGGGATAACGAGCTGGTCGATGATCGCTTCACCACCCAATTGTAGCGCCGTGGCGACGGCCGCTTCCACGTCGCTCACCGATCCGCCCACGACGATCATGTATTTGCCGGAACAGATAGTCCGGGCGATAAGCAGTTCGACCGTGGCGGCCTTGAGCATCTCGTCTTCGACATTATATCCGACGCCAATGCTGGAAAGTTCCACGACGCCAATCGATTTTGGTGTGGGCATGATTGAAAGTTTAAGGTTCAAGGTTCAAGGTTTAAGGTTGAAAGTTGATCGTGAACGGTTGCCACTATCAACTATCAACTATCAACTACCTGCTATCCAGATAACGCCGGCGGCGATTTCCGAAACGGTGCCGTTGATGGAGGCGTGGACCGGGGCGCCCAGGGCGGGCTTGCCGTCGCTTACTGGCGGACGTCCGACAACGTCGCCCTCGGCAACCCGATCGCCGGGGCCTACCACCGGCTCGCACGGGGCGCCGATGTGTTGTTTCAGTTGAATTCCCACCTTGGGAGTCTCCAGCAGTTCGTTTACGAGCGGGCCGACGTTCCTGAACTGCCCGAGCGCCATCTTCTGCATCAATCTAGAGGTGGGCGTGGCGCGATTCTCCATGTGCAGCCGCGGCCGGTCGGGATTGAACGGCGGATCCTCCCAACGCTTCTTCTCGGCCATCAGGCGTTGCTTGTTCTGGGTGCAGACGTTCTTGGGGTCCAGGTCCTCCGGGCAGGAGACGAAGCTGCACAGATTGCATTCACAACAGAAGGCCGTGCCCGCCACGTTGGCCTCACCCGTCAGATTGAAACCCAGGCTTCGCATTGCCCGATGCGGCTCGATCGGATGCCCCAACAGCCATCGCGGGCAGAGCTCGCTACAGAAGCTGCACTGGTCGCAGGCGGCCCGACCGATTCGGGCGATCTGTTGCCAGTCCAGTCGACGGCGACGGACAGCCACGTGATCGTCGGGCAAGACGATAACGCCGCCGGTCGTCTTGCTGACCAGCGCGTGCTTATCGTCTTCCAGGTATCCCATCATCACGCCGCCGACGACGTAGTTGGCATCGTCGATGGTAGCCCCACCAGCCGCCGCGACACACTCGGCAAGCGAGATACCCACCGGCACCCGAAGCGTAACGGGCTCGGCCACGGCACCGGCCACGCTGACGAATTTCTCGGTGACCGGCTGCTCGGCCGACCGGGCCACGTTCAGCAGAGTCTCGACGTTCATCACCACGGCACCCACGGCCAGCGGAATTCCGCCGGGCGGGATCACGCGTCCGAGCACGTTGTAGACCAGGATGAATTCGTCGCCGGCCGGATATACATCGCGCAAGGGGGCGATCTCCATATTGGCGGCCAGTTTGGGACGCAGCAGTTCGATTACATCGCCGTATTTCTCCTTGATGCCGACCACTCCCCGTTCGGCGCCGACCAGTTCGATTGCGGCGGCCAGCCCCTGGAGTACCTCGTCGGCGTACTGGCGGAGGACCTCTTTATCCTTGTGGAGTAAGGGTTCGCATTCGGCGGCGTTGATCAGCACCGTATCGGCGTTGGCGGCCAGCTTAACGTGCGAGGGGAACCCCGCCCCGCCGGCCCCGACAACGCCCGCCTCGGCAACGTTTTTGACAGTTATCTTTGACATAATAATGGGAAGCGTGAAAGCCTGTTCTCTTGGTAGCCGAATTCGCAAGAATTCAGCCGGGAAGCGAAGAACCGAATTCTTGCGAATCCGGCTACTCCGAAAGGGTAGGTGGGATAATCCACATATACGTACATTATACCTCGCGATAGGCCCGCTGTACAAAGGGGCGGCCCGGCGGCGGCAAAAGAACGTCCGGTACCGGTTGATCGGCTCCCAATGGGGTGGTAGGCTGGACGGCACCGGCAACTGGCAAGTATCCCCGTAGCCGTTCACGGGGACTGTCCCAATTTTCGCGGCGCGCTTGACGTCGCCGACGAAATGGCCGTTCTCGCCGGGAAAATGGGACTGTCCCCTTCAGCGCTACGAAAGGGGACAGGTCCATGTTTTCGGCCAACGGTGGACCCAAGAATACATCCAGTGGCCGAAAAATGGACCAGTCCCCGACTGGCCGTGAACGGTTACCTATCCCCCAACGCGAGGCTTGCAGACCATGCAAAGCAACGAGAATCGACAATCGTCAAGAATCGGGCGACGTGGGTTTCTTTCGAGGCTTGCCGGCGGTGCCCTGGCGGGCACAGTTGCCCCCTGCTTGCTGAGTACCGCCCGGGCGGCCGACGCCAAGTGGAAGATGCGGCTTTCCACGTCGTCGATACACTACAAATCGCTGCCAATCGAGCAGGTCTGTCAGCGGATCGCCGAGTTGGGGTTCGATGCAATCGACATCTGGTCGGCCCACGCCGGTTGCCCACACCTCGACGACGTCCAGAAACGCCTTGGACCGGACGGCCTGAAGGAACTCCTGGCCAAGCACAAGCTGGAACTTTACGCATTCTCGGTCTACAGCGGCGGATATCGCAAGTATGCCGAGTTATTGGCTAAGTCGGGTGGCGGCGTGGCCGTCAGCGGCAGTGCCGGCCCATGCGACCCCAAGGAACTCATCCCGCGGATGAAGGCCTTCGTCGAAAGCAAGCGGCGCGACGCCGACCTGGCCGGTGAGAACAACTCCTACCTGGCGTGCGAGAACCACGGCCACGCGCTGTTGGATTCGCTCGATTCGTTCAAGGCGTTCGTCGATATTAATAAACACCCCCGGTTGGGAATCGCCATGGCGCCCTACCACTTGCAGGGCCTCAAGGTGTCGGTGGAAGAGGCGATCGCGGTTTGCGGTAAGCAGTTGTTCTTCTTCTACGCCTGGCAACGCGCGCCCGGACTGAACCAACTGCCGGGCATCGGCCCCACCGATTGCGAACCCTGGATTGCCGCCCTGGCCAAGCTGTCATACCCTTGGCCCGTCAACCCCTTCATGCACGGCGAGCCGGAGCCCGACGAGATGTCGCCCGCCCTGGCCAAGTCGCGCGATTATTTGAAGAAGTGCTACGCGAAGGTAGTGGATAGTTGATAGTGGGTAGTGGGCAGTTGCGTAATGGGCGACTGTTGCGACAGAGTCTCCCCTCTCCCTTTGGGAGAGGGGCCGGGGGTG
>CAZDHN010000213.1:0-9348 GCA_964505115.1 uncultured Planctomycetaceae bacterium | reverse complement strand
CTTCCACGCCCTTCAAAGCCTCCTGACACCAAGACATCCCCCATGTGCCCTTAGTTAGCTTGACCACATGAATCCAAAGCTCCAACGGCCGAGCGGGCCCAAAAACAAAGCCCGACAAACCAAAGGAAAACTGAACTCATGCTTAGCTACAATTGACCGAACGACTCCACGACGGCAGGTATACCGCCAATGACGTCGCCCGATCGGAGTAACGATAGCTCTCTAAGTTTTTTCGGACACCCCGATCAAGCACCTAAAAATAGGCCCCCTCACGAAGCATCCAAAAGCCCGAGAAACTAGTTTGATACGTCTTGCGACGCATCGTACCCGTTTCATGGTTAATGCCACTTAAATCACAACCAAATTGTCAAAGATCAACCCGGCCTCCCCCCGCCAGTGCGAGTGGACACCTTTGCTGTCAGATCGACAGGGGACGAATTCCGCTTCCCCGTTGCCAGGCTCAAAAGCGCCGGGCACAAAACCCGTTCCCAGTCGATCTGTCCTTTTCGCCGCTGCCCCTGGCTGCTGACCCCCGCACCAGCGAAACCATAAATATAACGGTAGGCCCGGGGTTTGTCAAAGGGCAAAGCGCCTTTGGGCGAAAATAATTTCCCTCGACCCCAAAACGCCCGAAAAACCCTGCAAATAAAGCCTTTTCCGTGCCGTCTGAAGCACCCCCTCCAAAGCCCGAATGAATTATATCGGCCGATTTGCCGATTTCAAGCAGCCGAATTCGAGAACTTGCCCGCCGTGTACTTCTTGCCGTTTGATGACGAGCCGGCCCGCCGGGTGCCACTGCTGGCTTGCCCAGCAGTGCGTTGGCCACAATTGTACTTCGCACTGCTGGGCAAGCCAGCAGTGATACCCATCACCCTGCCTGAAGCAAAGCACTATCGGCCGGCCATCGGCTTGCAGGTCGCGGCCAGGCGGGCGGCTTCCTCCCGCCAGCCGGCCCGAGGCGATTGGAACGGCACGGTCACGATCCGGTAATGGTACTCGCGGTCGGCTGGAATCGTCTTCTTCAGGAACGTGGTGAAGTAGTGCTTGCGGTAGCGGTTGGGGACGTCCCAATAGCGGGTTCGCCAATCGTCGTCGCCGGGCGCGTCGAGCACATAGGTAACGGCGCCCTTGCCCGACGGGCCGTCGTAAATGGCCGACCAGCGAGTGGGCTTGTCGATCTTCTGCTTCTTGTCGCCGTTGAAAACGCCCGAGAGGTGGGTGCCGTCGAGCAATTCGGCACAATACTCCGTGGCGGTTTGGGTCCAGGGGTGCATGAAGTGGTAGATGAGGTTGACGGGCGTCGGCCGGTCGGCCTTGAGCCGCACGTCTTCAATAATGCGGCCTGCCCGAACGAGAATGTCCGTATCGAAGACGAGGGTCCGAATTCGCGACTTCTTCCGCAAGCGGATTTCCTTGCATTGCACGGTCGGCTTGGGCTTGGCCACGGGTTTGCCGTCGACGAAGAGTTTCAGGTCGAGCACCTGCTCGTCTTCGTTTTCGGTGTGCCCGCTGCCGATGAACCCGACAGCCGGGAAGTTGGCGACCGAACCATAATGACTTCCGAAGCGGTCGAGGCAGAGCCGCGTGCCGCGGTAGTCGATTCGGTAGAGTGTCCAGAACGAGCGGCTCTCGAAGCGGATTCCCAGTTCATTTCCGTCGGCGCCGATCACGTTGGCCACGATCTCCTTTGGCCATGGGGCATCGTCCTGGCCCAGGACCACCGGGCAACAGCAGGACAGCACGGCCAGGCAAACGAAGCAACACGGCAGCCAGGCGAAACGGCGTCGATTTATGATCTTACAACCTCCAGGGAAGATGGCCCTACAAGCCAAGCATACGGATCCAGGCAGCCGGTGTCAAAGCTCAAGCCCGGATTCGTAACCCGAAGCGTAAGCGAGGGACGCTCAACCGCTTCTCTCGCATTGGCTTGGCACTTGCCGCGACACACTGTCTCATCGTACGTGTGACGGGTGGAGGACCACACTCGTTTGACGTCCCTCGCTTACGCTTCGGGTTACCATCAACGCAACGAAAGGGGACAGGTCCATGTTTTCGGCTTGCGCCCTAGGAGAAATGGACAATCAATCGACCGAAAAATGGACCAGTCCCCGGTGTATGGCAAACCTGGCCTACCCGACTTCCTCTGACTTGGGTTGCTTCTCGACGTATCGGGCGACCAGGGCGAGGAAGCCTTGGTGATCGATGGGCTTGCTCAGGTAGTCGTCGCAACCGGCTTCCAGGCACCTCTTCCTGTCGCTCGCCATGGCATGGGCGGTCAGGGCGATGATTGGCGTGCTGAAGCCTTCGCTGCGCAAAATCGAGGTCGCCCCGAAACCGTCGAGGACGGGCATCTGGATGTCCATCAGAATGGCATCATATGGATTGCCGTCGTCTCGGGCTGTTCGCGCGCACTCGACGGCTATTTTCCCGTTCTCGGCCACGGTAACTTCCGCCCCCGCCTGCTTCAAGACGTAGGAAATTATTCGCTGATTGTCGGGGCCGTCTTCGGCAAGCAGGATGCGGCAATTCAGCTTGGGCCGGCTGTCGGCAGCCGAGTGTTTCACTTCGTTTTCGGCCGGGACGGATGGATCGGAGGGCTCTTGCGCGGAGAGATCATCGTACGCGGCGGCCTCGATCGACAAAGAGAAGGTGCTTCCCTTAGCCGGGCTGCTGGTAACCTCAATCGAGCCGCCGAGTATCTCGGCCAAGCGCTTGCTGATGGTCAACCCCAATCCACTGCCGCCATACTTGCGAGTGGTTGACGAGTCGGCCTGTGTGAACGGTTGGAAGAGCGTGCCGATCTGCCGCTCGGTCATGCCGATGCCCGTATCGATTATGTCGAAACAGACCATCGGGGTTTGCGATTTGCGATTCTTCAATCGAGTCACTACGCGAACGCCACCCGTCTCGGTGAACTTGATTGCGTTGCCGACAAGGTTCACGAGTATCTGTCTCAAGCGGGTCGGGTCGGTCTGGATTGTCTCGGGAACGGCTCCGTCGTACTCGGCACTCAGGCTGATCGCTTTGGCGTCCGCACGTACCTTCATCAATGAAAGAATATCCGCCAGCGTTTGGCGAACCGGGCAGGCAAGCCGCTCCAACTCGATCCGGCCGGCCTCGATCTTGGATAGGTCGAGGATGGTGTTGATAATTCCGAGCAGGTGTTCCCCGTTTCGTTTGATGGTGCTGGCCGCCTCGACGCTTTCCGGGTCGACCAGATTGTCGGCCAGGATATCGGTGAAGCCCAGGATGGCCGTCATGGGCGTACGGATTTCGTGGCTCATGTTCGCCAGGAACTCGCTCTTGGCCCGATTGGCGCTTTGTGCCGTCTCCAGGGCCCGAGCCAATTCAACTTCGGCCGCCTTTCGCTCGGTGACGTCGGTGAAACTCTCCACGATTCCAGTCAATTCGCCGTTGGATCCTCTGCAAGGGGTTGCCGTCACCATGTACGAGACGAATCTGCCGTCGACGAGTTTCTTGTCCGCTTCGTATTCAACTCGGCGCTCGCCGTTGGCGGTCCGGCACATGGGGCATTCGGCCGTGTTGCAGAGCGGGCCTTGCCAAATGTCGTAACACTTCCGGCCCAGCACTTCGTCGCGCCCCACGGCGAAGTACGAACAAAACGTATCGTTGACCCTGAGCATGTCGAGGTCCTTGCCGATCACGCACAGTGGCACGGCCGCGTTGAAAATTTGATTGAGTTCGTCCTCGGCCCGTTTGCGGTCGCTGATATCGCGGGTAACTCCAACGATTCCCGTGGGGTTTCCATCCGGCGCCAACAAAAAAGAAGCGCGTACTTCCACCCAAACCGTGGATCCGTCCTTGCGGTTTACCTCGGCTTCCACCACGCGCGGCCGTTTCAGGACGCTTGGGTCCGTTTCGGCCTCCTCCAGCGTCTGAAGAAACGTTTTCTGTACGAGGGCCGCGGAGCCGGGTGTCAACATTTCCGTGACGGGCCGCGACATTGCCTCTTCCGCGCTGAAGCCTTGCAGGAGTTCAAGGGAGGGACTTACGTATGTGAAATTCATCTGCATGTCGCAAGTCCAGATGACATCCTTGACGTTCTCCGCGAGCAACCGGTATCGCCGTTCGCTTGCCTGCAACGCTCGTTCCGCCTCCTTGCGCTCGGTGATATCGGTACACACGCCGATCCACTTGCGGGGGCGGCCGCGATCGTCCAGCACGGGGGTCGCGTGGTCGGTCCAGTAGCGCCAGGTGCCGTCTTTTCGCTGAATCCGGTACTCCTCGAATATCGGGTTCGTGGCTTTGCGGTGGTGTTCCACGGCGGCCGCGAGCCGAACTTGATCCTCGGGGTGAACCCGTTCCACCCAAGCTCCCAGCGTGTGCGCGATCTCCCCCGATTCAGACCCAAGCGCTCGGTCGATATCCCCAAACCACTGTAGGTTGTCGCCGGAAACGTCCCACTCGTAGATCAGGTCGCTTGCGGCCTGGGCGGCCAGCCGGAAACGGTCTTCCAACTGCTGACGCGTGGTGACATCTCGAATGGCGGCGACGAATCCCGCCGGATTGCCCCTGCCGTCACGTATCAAAGCGGCACTTGTTTCGCCGTCGAATTCCCGTTTGCTGCTATCGAGCAGAGTGTATTTGGAAACGATGCCGAGTCCCGTCTCGAAAGTGCCCTTCATGTGCTTCGCGAGCATGCCACGGTCTTTTTCGGCAATGAAGTCGGTAGCGTTCTTCCCGATCGCCTCCGACTTGTGCCGGAGCCCAAAGAGTTCCAGGAACGTATTATTGACGGCCACGATATTCGCTTGCAGGTCAGTGACGCATACGCCGTCGCCCAGTGCCTCGAAGGTGGCGAGGAGTTTCCCCTCCCGGTCGCGTAGTTCGTTGGTCTTGGCCACCACGTCTCGGCAGAGAATGACCACCAGCGACAGGGCCACCGTTCCCGTGACAACCGCGGCGAGTATCATCACAATCAGTAGCAGGCTACTCAATCGTCGCGAGTTCTCGCTCAGACTGGCGGAGAATGCGTTCTCGACGCGTGCAAGTTCCTCGTTCAGCACGTCCGCCCGGCCAAGAAGGTCGTTGATTCTCACTTGCCGAATCTCTTCCGTGGCAGACTCGCTTCGAGAGACGACGCGGTGCATTTCATCACCGAGCATTGTCAGTTGGGCAAGCAGTTCATCACCGCGCGCCCAAATGCCGATTACTTCGTCCACCGCCTTAACGTTGCGAAATCTCCTGAATTCGGCGGCCGCCTGTTCCACGTCCTTCGGCGAGTTGCCGCCTTCGATGAATCCCTGGTATGCCAGATTCCAGTCGGGATTTGGTTTTTCAAGTTCGAGACGGGCTTGCTTGTCCCCCAGCGGAACCTTGAGAAACTCCAGGAATGCGCGATAGTCCTTCTCGTCGCGCGTGACGGCATATCGTTGCAACGAGTAGGTTGCGTCCTTCTGGGCCTTTGAATAGTGCCCTTCCGCGCCTACATAGAAGCGGACGGTAGATATTACGTTCATGCCCAGGATGTAAAGACACGTCATGCCCACCAAACCGGTCAAGACGATACCGATCATCAGTCGCATCTTGAACGTCGCTGACGTACCCAATACCCGGCCTATTAGATGCCGGAATGCTCTCATTGTTACTGTCCCTTCGAGTCGCACATGGACGCGGGCAAGCCTACCTGGCTTATCCGCCGCTAAATAAAGATAGCTCAGCCTGTCAAAAACATAGGATAGCCAGTGGTTTTTCGGGCGTGGTTTCGGCTCAAATGCCGCTAATTGCCACGAGTGAGCGAGCCAGCGTGGCCACGGGTGGGGGCAGGGGTGTTTGGGGTAGAGATATTTGGGCCAAATGCCGATTCGACCGGCAGTTGCGACATGCTTCAAGGGGTCCGCTATTACATCCACGGGTGGCCGGTAAACCCGAACTACATAAGCACGGTGCCGGCCATTTATCAGCTAGCTGTCGGCCTTGTCCGTAGGGCGGCAGGGCCGCCAACCAAACCGGTGCTACCGCACCCAGGCAAGAACCCGCGACCGTTGGTCGCTAAACTTTGTCAAAAACTTAACAATCATTGAAGTTAGTAGTGTAGTTAGGCTATTCTATAGTGTGTGTCAGTCAAGCGCCTCGGAACCGGGATCACAGCGTGAATAATTTAGCTACCGTCACATTTTGGACACTGCTTGGGTTAGCCGTCGGCCAGGGGCTGATGGTGCTCCGCTGGCTGTGGGTTCTGGTTCGCCGCCAGGCGGTTACCAAGTCTGACGATGCTCCCTACTGTCCCAAGGCGGCAGTAGTGCTCTGCCTGCGCGGCTCCGACCCCTTCCTGCCCGATTGTATCGAGGCGCTGCTGGATCAGGACTATCCGGAATATGAGGTCAGAATAGTCGTCGACTGCCGCACGGACCCGGCTTGGCAGGTCGTCGAAGAGGTCGTCCAACGGCGACGGGCGACCAACGTACGGATCGATCCACTCAGCGAACGTCGCGGTACGTGTAGTCTCAAGATAGCCGGCATGTTGCAGGCGATCTCTGGATTGGATACCTCGCACGAAGTGGTGGTATTGTTGGATTCCGACACGATTGCCCACCGCACTTGGCTCCGCGAACTGGTCGCTCCCTTGGCCGACGAACGCGTGGGGGCCGCCTCCGGAAACCGTTGGTACATGCCCGCCGACGCCTCCCGGGGAAGCCTGGTCCGCTACCTGTGGAATACGGCGGCAGTCGTGCAAATGTACTGGTACGGGATCGCCTGGGGCGGCTCGATGGCACTGAAGACGAGTGTTTTCGACCGATCGGATTTACTGGACCGACTGGCAAACGCCTTCGGTGAAGATAGTACGATTTGCCGGGCCTTGGTTCGAGCGAAACTTCGGGTCGCATTCGTGCCTTCGGCCATGATGGTCAATCGAGAAACCTGTGACGTTCCCGGCTTCTTTCATTTCCTGCAACGCCAGTTGCTGACGGTCCGGCTGCATAATCCCTGGTGGTGGGCCGTCGTTGCTCATGGCATGGTCACCTCGGCGGCACAACTGCTCGCGTTCGGCCTGTTGCTGGCTGCGCTGCTAAAAACGCATTGGGAAGCGGCTGCCTGGGCCGGCGGCGGATTGGCCCTCTACCTGACCGCGATGGTGCTTCTGATGGCCTCGATGGAAGTCGGTGTGCGGCGGATTGTCCGGGCGCGTTGCCAGCCCACGGACTGGCTGACCGGAGCCACCGCGGCCAGGGTCATGCTGGCCATCCCTTTGACCCAAGTGATCTATGCGGCCGGATTAGCTTCGACCTTGTTCGTGCGTACCCACCAGTGGCGCGGCGTTGTGTACCGGTTCGGCGGTGGCCATAAGGTC
This sequence comes from uncultured Planctomycetaceae bacterium, assembly GCA_964505115.1. GTDB lineage: Bacteria > Planctomycetota > Planctomycetia > Pirellulales > Thermoguttaceae > CAZDHN01. The sequence continues at coordinate 2,036 of CAZDHN010000213.1, read as the reverse complement.
CGCGTAATCGAAGATCGTCCGTATAAAGACACACTTCCGAGCTCGCCCGCCGCCACCTCCCTGTAAACGTCAAGTTCGGCTCGACATTTTGTAGAAGTTCAGCCAAGAATTAGGATGGTCCTACCGCATGTGCAAAACGCTGGCAAACCTTGATATCGAAATCCCTCCGTGCCCCACCCAACGCGAACTGGATGCGTTTTGGAGTATCACCCAGAACCGGTTGGCTTCATCCTTGGCGGAGCGGGTTCCCGACGGATCTACCGTGGTGTACGTCGACTATCCAGTTCACGGCAACACCGGCGACCAGATGTTGATGCTGGCCACGGAATTGTGGTTTCGGCGCAGCAATTTTAAAGTGTTGGGGCGTTGGCATATCGACAACTTTCGCTTTCCGAAGCTCCCGCTGGAAACGATCATCCTGTGCCATGCCGGCGGGAACATGGGGGATCTGTACCGTTACCAGAAGCATCGGGAAGCGATTGTCCAAGCGTATCCCAACCATCGCATCGTGTTCTTGCCGCAAACCATTTACTATCGCAGCCTCGAACGTTTGCGGCAGTCGGCCGAAATACTGCGGCAACATGACGATCTGCATCTTTTCGTGCGCGAACAAAAGAGCTTTGAACTCGCTCTCGCGGAATTCACCACCACGACCTTGACGCTCGTGCCGGACATGGCGGCGTTCCTTTATCCCCTGCCGAGCACGTTGAACTTCGAATTCGCCCCGCCCAGCCCCGCCCAGCCCCGCCACCACCGCGGTATCCTCTATCTAATGCGCCGCGACTGGGAATGGACCAACGTGACCCCGATTCCAAAACGACGGAATTGGATAGGCCTTCCGGATGTGCTGAGTCTGCTGAATCCCTTTTGGCGAGGCCGGCCTGCGCCGTCGGTCTCGGCCTCGGAGAAAGTGATCTGCATCGACTGGCATGAGACGGCCCCGTTGCGGACGTACCAGGCCTGGGTAACACTGGCATCGGTGTACTTGCTGGGCAGGTTCCTGCCCGCCGAATGGTTCAATGACCGTTGGCAGCGGTTGGTCCGCCAAATGGTGATAGGCGGCGCCCGGAGCGTACTGAACTGTCGATGCCTGGTCACAAATCGGTTGCATGCGCATCTGCTGGCTTGTATGTTGGGTGCGCCGAGTGTAGTTCTGGATAACAGTTACGGCAAATGCTCCGCATACTTCGACACCTGGCATTCAGGGCTCAAATTCACGAAGTTCCTCGACCAGGGAATTCTGAAATCGACTGGCGTATCAGCCTTATGAAACCAGACAAGCATCCATTTAGAACGCCTGCTCGCTGTGATTCCCACCGGGAACAATCACCTCTGCGTGTCGAGCTGGCAGGCGTCCCGGAAACGTTGCTTATCCCGCTCTATATGCGGTTTTTGGAGACGCAACGACCGAACCCGATCATTCGCGACGGCAAAGCCCGAGAGATCATCGAGACGCTCGACTACGACTTTACGAGATTCAAGAGGCCCTGGATAACCCAGGTGGATATCGCCGTCCGGACGGAGATTCTCGACGAAGCCACCCGCAAGTTCATTGCCCGGCACCCGCAGGCGACAATTGTGAACTTGGGGGCCGGGCTGGACGGGAGATTTTTGCGGGTGAACAACGGCCGGATCACCTGGTTCGACCTGGATCTGCCCGAGGTGGTCGAATTGCGTGGGCAGTTCTACCAGGACTCGGAACAGAACCGCACTATAGCGAAGTCCATTCTCGACTGGTCGTGGCTGGACGAGATTGGCCGCCCGCTTGGGCAGGAGGTGCTGATAATCATGGAAGGCGTGCTGCCGTACTTCACTGAAGATCAGGTTCGCACGTTGTTTGCACAAATCGTCTCGCGTTTTCCGGGGGCGGAAGTGCTGTTTCAGTCTACTTCGCCCGAGTGCGTTAAGAAGCACCGCAAGATTCGCCCGCTCAAACATATGAATGCCCCGTTCCGATGGGGAATCAACTCGGCACGAGAGGTTGTGTCTTGGGACTGCCGTTATGAGTACGTCGCCGAATGGGCCTTTATCGACCG
>CAZDHN010000212.1:0-9408 GCA_964505115.1 uncultured Planctomycetaceae bacterium | reverse complement strand
GGGGTTCCGCCGGGGAACCGGGCTTCGCCCTCGATCATTGGCTATGCAAGGGTCATTAAACTACCTACTATAAACTGAGCGCACGGTGGGTGTCAAGAAGCCCCCGTCCGAGCCGCTTCGTCCCTCCGAGCCACATCCCTCCGAACCACGTCGTCGCGCCGAGCCGCCCCGTCCTCGGGGCGGGTTACGTGGCGCGGCTGTTGATTGGAGAATTATTAGCGGGGCATCGTAACCCGCGGCGAGGACGCCGCGGCTCGGTCAGCCAAATGAAGGCGGCGCTACTTCGGCTGCTCGACCGTGTAGTTGTGCTTTTTGAAGATTTCACGTCCCTCGTCAGAAGCGACGAAGGCGGCGAATTGCTCGGCCAGTTCGCCATGCTTGGAACAACTCAACACGCCGATGGCCACGGTAGAAATTGCATTCTTCTCGACTGGAATCACAACCTTGTCGGTCTTGTCGGCGAAGTAGGCGGCCATGGCGTCCCAGACGATGGCCGCGTCGAGCATGCCCATCTTCACGTGGTTGCCAAGCGCGTTGACCGTGAGCGACCGGAACACCACGTTGCGGTGTACGTCCTCCTCGTCGATACCGTTCTTGGCAAATATCTTCGAGGACTTGCGTCCGATGGCACAGGCCTTGGTGTCGCCAAGCCCGATCTTCACGCCCGGCTTGAGCAGATCTTCCAGCGAGCGGATATTCTTGGGGTTACCTTTGGCTACCAGAATGACGGGCACGAAGTAGCAGGCGTTCTTCTTCGACGAGACCAGCCCCTGCTTCTCCGCCTGCTCGACGTAATGCACGTCGCCCGGCATGTAGAGGTCGCCCTGCCCGGTGAGCTTGATGCGACCCATGAGCACCTCGCTTCCCGCGTAGTCGCACTCGACCGTCACGCCGTGCTTCTGGCCGAACTGTTTAGCCAAATCAGCCGCCGCCGGCCGGATACCGGCTCCGCAGTAGAGCATCAGCTTCGTCGCCGCCGATTCGGTCGATTGCGATTCGGCCGGTTGCGACCGAGTCGAGTCGCCCCCACAGCCCGGCAACGACAGTCCCGTGGCAATCGCCAGCAGAAGACCGAGAAGTCGGCCCTGGCGAGAAAGGCGGAATGTGCTGTTCATGATTGCCTCCGGATGATTTGCGTTTTTCGTTCTCATGCATCTCTGTGTCTCCGTGCCTCTGTGAGACACTCTTCGTAGATCGAATGTGAAAGCTCAGCGGCGCGACTTGTCCGCGTCCGCTGGAGCGCCTTGTTCGACAATCTTTCTGAAGCTTCTTCCAATCTTGTCAGCAAGAACCTTGACCTTTTCATCTGGAACGGCACCGCTCATTAACATGGGTTGAGAGAATGCATCATGCCATGCGAGCAAGACTGAGTCGTTACTGTAGACATGGAAATGAACAGCCAATTCTGGTTCCGCATGGTGTTTCATGATGGCGGCCAACTCGGTCAGTATGGTCACTGTTGCTGGGACGTGAAATACCTTGGGACGTGGCCATATCGTTCCCATGGCAACGTGTGATACTTCCGGAACTGAGTGCGTGGCGATGAAATCATCGATCTCTGCGTCTGGAGAGCCGCCCTCAAAATATAGAACTGCATCTTCTGGAGCCCAGCCTTTGAGTGCGTTGAGCATCTCCTCAAAGGTCTTCGGTCCGTCAATCTCCCAATAGGCCTCTGCTGTGCTCAGACGAATGCCTTCCATTTCTTCTTTCGGTATCGTTTCGAATAGTCTACCGAGCCAACCCATTTCCATCACTTTGGCGAATTTGTCTATAGGTAGTTTCCGCCTATCACCTGTAGGCCACCGACTAACGCGCCGGGCGAGCCCGGCGGCTAAACGAATAATCAGTTGAACTTAGCGCTGTAGTACTAAGACGTCGTTTCGCCTGGTCCCAGCTAACGAAGTCGGTGCGACCTTCCCGAACCGCCGCGATTCGCTCCGCAAGCACGTCACCGTGCCATTGCGGAGACGGCACATCCTCCGGTCGGCGCGATAGATCTTCCCACAGCCTTTCCATTAGCGCCAGTTTCTCGCCAACGCTCAGGTTTCCGAGTGGCACTTCGCTGCTCATGTCAATTTCACCTTGTCATGAAAGATGAATGCAATTGCACCGCGCCGAGGAGGCTCGGCGGCTAACAAGCCTTGCACTGGCCCCTGGTCCCTGACCCCTGGCCCCTGGCCTCTCGTCACTTAACATACCCGAACTCCGTAAATATCTCCTTGCCGTGTTTCTTGCTGAACTCGAGGAACTTCTCGACCAGATCCTTCTTCTTCGAGTAGGACAAGCCCATCACGGCGACACGGATATCCTGGTCGTACTCGTAGGGGCCGGGCACGATCTCCACGGCGTCGAGCCAGTTGTGGGCGACGCCGTTCCACATTATGCCGGCGTCGCGATGATTGAGCTTGATCTTCGTGGCCACCTCGGCGTGCGAGCGGACCTGGGCGTTGCCCACGTTAGCCAGCACGGCGTCCTTGATTTTCTTCTTCTCCAACAAGGCCCAAATCATTTCGCCGCAGGTCGAGAAGTCGGGGTTGGTCAGCACGACGCGAAGCCCGGGTTGGGCCAGGTCTTCGAATTTGGTGAGCTTCTTCGGGTTGCCCTTCTTGACCACCAACACGGGCGCGACGAAGCCGACCTGCACGTAGTCCGACAGCGCGCCCGCGTCCTTGGTATATTGGACGAACGGATCGTGGGAGACGAACACATCGCCCACTACGTGCATCTTAATCTTGGGCAGATGATCCTCCGATTGGCCGAAGACCAATACGGCCCGGCAACCGGTCTCTTTCTCGAACTGCTCGGCCAGTTTCTCCAGCGGATAGCGGAACGAGCCGCCACAGAGCACTTCGATCTCCTCGACCGGCGGGGGACCGGCCTCCGTGGTGCCCGGCTGCCCGTCTTGCCGCCCCTGCTTACACCCACCCGCGCAAATGGCCCCAACCGCGGCCGCCACGAAAAATAAGAATACTATTCGTTGCATCGCAGTTTCCTCCAAATTGCTGCTAAGTGAACCCCCGACATGGTATCCGATGGGCAAGCGCACGGAAAGTGTCACCAGGCGCAGGCACACGTTTGTAGCTGAATTCGCAAGAATTCAGCCCGTGAGTTGAAATCCGTCTGAATTCTTGCGAATCCAGCTACCGCATTCTTGCCAGTCCAGCTACCGCGGTGTCGCCGAACCATCAAGGTTCTGCAAACCCGTTCCTGCACCCCTCCCTTATTCCTCGGAGAATCCGGCTTGCCCGATAGGCGGCGCGCATGTACCTTTCATGATTGCAGGGCGGCAGGGCCGCCAACCAGACCGGTGCTACCGCACCCAGGCAAGAACTTAACGATCTTCTGAGATAGTAGTACAGAGACCTCGCGACCAATTCGCACCCTCTCAAACAATTTTCGCCAGTCAATGCCCCAGCAAGCACGAAACCGCCGGAATCTGCTAGCAGTCAATCTGGGGCTGGCGGTGAACATCGTGCTGGCCGCGGCCAAGACCTCGGTGGGCATTCTGGGGCACAGCCCGGCACTCCTGGCCGACGGGATCAACTCCACCTCGGATGTCGTGTACCTGGTGATCGTTCGGGTCTTCATGCGTCTGGCGGGCAAGCCGCCCGATCGCGAACATCCCTTCGGGCATCACCAACTGGAAAGCATCGCCGCGCTGGTGATCGGCGCGTTCGTAATCACCACGGCCGTGGCCATCTTCTGGACTGCGGTCAATAACGTCTTCGAATTGGCCACTGGCGAGAAGCAGTTTGAAGGCGCCCATGCCGCCGCGCTTTGGGTCGCCCTGGCGACCATAATCGTCAAGATCGGGCTCACCGTCTTCACCTACCGGATCGCCCGGGAAACGAAAAGTATCGCCGTTTGGGCACTGGCACGCGACCACCAGAACGACATCTACTCGATCACCACCGCCGCCGTGGGGATTTTTCTGAGCCGGGCCGGCTACATCTGGCTCGATCCGCTGGCCGCCGCGCTGGTGGCCGTGTTCATCCTCCGCACGGGTATCGACATTCTCCGCGACTCGTCGGCCGAGTTGATGAACATATTTCCGGGCGACTCCCTGGCCCCGCAAATCCGCGGCCTGCTCGAAGCGATCGAAGGCGTCGACGACGTCGAGGATATCCACGTGCATCGCATCGGCCTCTACCTGCTGGTCGACGTGACCATCGGCGTCGACGGCACGCTCAGCGTAGCCCAGGGCGACCAAATCGCCAGCCGGGTCGAAGAGGCGCTCTGGGAAGGAATCGAATACCTTCGCCACGTCACCGTCCACTACCACCCGGCCGCTCAGACCTGAACGTGATGGACCCAGGCGGGCGGGATGTTGGGCCAGATCCAGTCGCGGCGAATCTCGTTGCCGGAAAGAACCGAATCCAGAGCGGCGCCGATTCCACGCAACCGCTCCCGTTCGGCTCGGCCGCTAATCAGGCCGCGAAGTCGCCGGATGGCGATGTACTCGAAGAAGGAAAGCGTTCCGCCCGGTTTTAGCAGCCCGACAAGCGTAGCCAGTATCCGCCGCACGTCGGCCACCGCGAAATTGTTCAGCGGCAGGCCCGATATGATGATATCGTAGGAGACGTCGTCGGGCAGATCTTCGGCCGCCGCGTGCAGCACGCGAACCCGCTCGGCGACGGCCTGAAACTCGGGCTCAGTTTGCAGGCGCTCGCGGAGCCGGTTGGCGAAGCTCTCGTTCAACTCCACCAGGTCGAGCCGATCGTTCGGAGCCAGGCGGCGAATGATCTGCCGGGTGACCGCTCCCGTGCCGGGCCCCACCTCCAGAATCCGCCGGGGCGACTGGTTCTCGACACCTTCGCTGCTAACCAGCCGGCTCAGCGCAGCGGCCAAACGCCGCCCGCTGGGCAAAATCGCCCCGGTGGTGTGAAAGTTTCGCAGGAATTCCCTGAAAAACAGACCGTGCTCCGACAATCGTCCTGACATCTGCTTTAGTGTAGCAGAAATTAGTGGTTTTCGCACACCGTACTCGTCACGCTCCGCGTGACGAACCTGCATCACGCGGAGCGTGATGAGTACGACGCGGCTCCTAGAATCGTCGAATGAGGAAGTTGCCGTTGTCGGCGATGGGCAGCAGGGGGCTGAATCGGGCGGGACGCGATCCGCGGGAAAGATTGCCTGGAATAATGGCAATGCCCACCGCCACGTTCCACATCTCTTCCGACTGGCCCGCGATCCCGCTGGCACTGGGCTCCACGTAGTTGAACGTGCCGACCAGGGCGAGATTCTTGCTGAGCGGATACTGGGCGTCGGCGCCCAGAACCACCTCGCCCGGCTCTTCGATCGCGCCGATCCAAACTCGCGTGTTGGCGCCGGTCTCCCAGTAGTGTCGCCAGTAGAGGTTGCCCTGTGTGCAAGCTTTGAAGTGGAGCGTCTCCTGTCCCGTATTCCTGTTGCCGATGGTGGCATTGTCGCTGAAGTCGGGAATGCTGACCCAGAGGCCCAGTTCGTCGTCGAGACCCAGTTCGTACGCGAATTTGACCCGCCAGCGGCCCATCGTCAATCGGGCGTAGTAGTCGTCGACCAGCCAGTCGTAGGCGAAGCCCCAACTCAACCCGGAGACCAGTCTCGACTCTCGCGTAAAAAGTCCGCAGGTCGTAAAGTTCTGCGTGCGAATCTTGCTGCTATTGAACGTCGCCCCGCCGTATGCGTATTGCCAGCCGTGGAAATCTGTCAGTACGGCCGATGTGCCCACCTGCAGGCCGAGTCCCCTTTCTTCAAGGAGCGGGAAGCCGCCGTTGAAACCGAAGGTGATGCCGCTGTTGCCCGTCTGCCCGTTCAAATCGATCGGGTTGCGGAAACTGGTGACCAGGCTGAACAGCTCAATGTTGTCCCAACCGGAATAGTAGACCGCCTCGGGGCCGTCAAAGACCGTATCGTTGTCGAATTCATCGAAGCCGTCCGCCGGCACCGGCGGCTCCTGGCCGTCTTCCTCCCGGAACGGGTTATCGGCCTGGAACGAGCGGACCACCTGACGATCGTTCGGCTTCCCGCCGCCCGACGCAATGAAGCCGGCCAGCATGCCACTGACGCTTGTGCCACTGGCGTTTCCCTTGGCGGCTTGGTCCGGTTTGGATGGTTGAAGGTGCTCGCCGTGGCTTTGGGACACTTGGGCCAATGTGCTTTGAATTCCCCGCAGATCGCCGGCGGGCAGTTCCGCTTGTGCTTTTAGTAGTATGGAATGCTCTTCGTGTTTCGACAGCGTTCCGTCGGCCAGAGCCACCGCGAGCATTCCCCGAACCTGTTGCCGGCCAAGCGTGATCAGGCGCTGCGACCTCTGCGCCCGAACGGGTGTGCTAACGCCGACGGCCGCCAAGGCCAGTAGCAGCGCAATTGATCGGATCGGTAATCTGGCTGACATCGAGCTCCCCCCCTCTGATATCCATGTTCGCCCACCATTCAGCCGACGCCCCACTCAAGCAGGGCGACGACGCGGAAGCATCCGGCATAACCGGCAAGCCCATAATAGTCATCGGAATCGTTTTAGACGGAACTTGACGCACGGCTTCCTTAATCGGGACAATTTGCAGCCACGGGGCCGTGGGTAATCGGAACAAACACCCCAGTCATCCCTCTTTATGGAAAGTCGGATGGCGGTGGGTGCCGGGAGGAAGCCATTGCGCCAGGGGGCACGGGCCGGTCACGGATACGTATCTTAGCGAGCCTTGCAGTCTCCAAACGATGTGCCAACAAATATTTTGCCATTATAGGGCTTGGAACGCGACTCGCGGCATGGCATGATTACGGTACGTGATGTGGAGTTTTGGCGTGTTTGCTACAAAGGCGGACAGCGTTCTACAGAGACGAACACGGTGAGCGCCCTGCCTTTTTCCGGCTCTTTGGTTTCGGGGTTGAGCAAGGGAGCATGCGATGGAGACGCGTGAAGGGCAAGATCGTGAAGGGCAAGATCGCGAAGGGCGGAAACAAAAACAGCAGGCGACGGAGTGTATCCAGCGGGGCCAGCGACATCATAGTCAGGCAATCGAAGCCCGCAAGCTCGGGCAAAAGGATCTGGCCAGCAGAGACTTTGACCGGGCAATAGAAAACTTCTCCGAGGTCATCCGGCTCGATCCGGAGCACGCCAACGCCTATCTTCTCCGCGCAAGGGTTTACGAAGAGATGGGCGAGGACGACAAGGCCGAGGTAGACTTGACCAGCGCCAGACAGCTCGAATCGAAGTGAGCCGCTACCCGCAACGCTGGGACCTGCCCCCTTTCCTGGCGCACTATCATTTAGCGGCCGGGCTTGCCCGGCGCGTTGGACCGTATCACCGCGCTCAAACACACAACATCCGCGACCACAACATGACAAAACCGCAAGACGGAGAGTAACGCAGCATGAGAAAAACCACATCAACCGCCGTTCTGACCCTCTGCATGATCGCCCTGGTTATGACGGCTGGCGCGGCACCGCCGGTAATCGACACCTCGCGCGGTGATCGAATGATTGCCGAGTACTTCCAACAGGAAACGGGCAAGCTGCGCGATCGCTGCCTTGCGGATATAAAATCTCTGGACGATTGGAAAGCCCGGCGCGAAACATACCGCAAACAACTCCTGGAAATGCTGGGCCTCGATCCGTTGCCCGAGCGGACCGACCTCAAGGCCACCGTCACCGGCCAGGTGGACCACGAACAGTTCACGGTCGAAAAGCTTCATTTCCAGTCGCGGCCGAAGCTCTACGTGACGGGCAACCTCTACGTACCCAAGAAGCTGAAGAAGCCGGCGCCGGCCATTTTGTACGTTTGCGGGCATGGCCGGGTGATGAAGAACGGCATCAGCTACGGCAATAAGGCCTATTATCAACACCACGGCGCTTGGTTCGCGCGGCACGGGTATGTCTGCCTGATGATCGACAGCCTGCAGCTTGGCGAAATCGAGGGTATCCACCACGGCACTTATCTGGCCAAGCACGCCATGTGGTGGTGGAACAACCGGGGCTACACTTCGGCCGGTGTCGAAGCGTGGAATTGCATGCGAGCGCTCGATTACCTTCAAACTCGCAAGGAAGTCGACCCCGAGCGGCTGGGCGTGACCGGACGTAGCGGCGGCGGGGCATACAGTTGGTGGATCGCCGCCAGCGACGAGCGGATCAAAGTGGCCGTGCCCGTCGCCGGCATAACCGACCTGGAGAACCACGTCGTAACCGGCTGCGTGGAAGGTCACTGCGACTGCATGTTCATGGTGAACACCTACCGCTGGGACTATCCAATGGTCGCCGCGCTAGTCGCGCCTCGACCGCTCCTCTTGAGCAACACCGACCGCGACGGGATATTCCCCTTGGACGGCGTGGTGCGAACATACATGAAGGTCCGCACGGTTTACGACCTTTACGGCGCGCGGGAGAAGCTGGGGTTGCTGATCACTTCCGGGCCGCATAAAGACACGCAGCAGCTTCGCGTGCCCGCCTTCCACTGGTTCAACAAGTACCTCAAGGGCGAAGAGACGCCGATCGACGTGCCGGCCGAAAAGCTCTTCGAGCCCGAGCAACTCCAGGTCTTCAAGAAGCTGCCGGCCGACTCGCTGAACATCGAGATTCAAGAGACCTTCACGGCGAAGGCCGGTCCGCCCGAAGTACTACCCTCGCCGGCCGAATGGGCCAAAGTCCGCGATGGCTGGTACGAAGCGCTTCTGAAGAAGAGCTTTCGCGGTTGGCCGGTTCAAGCCGGACCGTTGGACGTCAAGAAGGCTTTTTCCGTCGAGCGGCAGGGGCTCCGCCTAAGCGCTTACGACTTCAACAGCCAGGCACCCATTCGCTTGCGTCTCTTCCTGGTCGAACCGGCCGGGCAGGCCAAACCGGAGGCTTTGGTAATCAATGTGGTCGACCAGCAGGGCTGGAGCGAACTGCTGGCGTCGCTACGGCCCGCCTTCGAGGCCGAATTGAAGGACGAAACGCTACCCGAGGCCGACCCCAAAGCGCTGGAGAAGTGCCGAGCCTGGCTGGGCGCGCGGAAGTGTGCGGTGGCGTTCGTCGCCCCGCGTGGCATAGGGCCAACCGCCTGGAACCAGACGGAGCGCAAGCAGACGCACCATCGGCGCCGCTTCATGCTTCTAGGACAAACGCTTGACGGGATGCGCGTGTGGGACGTTCGTCGGGCAGTACAAGCGGTCCGCTCGATCGACGCGTTGAAGGCCCTGCCTCTGGTGCTCCAAAGCAAGCGGCAGATGGCCGGCGTAACGCTCTACGCCTCGCTGTTCGAGCACGACATCGCCCAACTGGAATTGCACGACCTGCCGAAAACGCATCGCCAGGGGCCGATATTTCTTAACGTCAGCCGATACCTCGGCATGCCCGAGGCGGTGACCATGGCCGCCGAACGTTGCCCCCTTACGATAAGCCAAACCGACCTGACCGGTTGGGAGTATCCGGCCGCCATGGCGAAGAAACTCGCCT
>CAZDHN010000211.1:0-9408 GCA_964505115.1 uncultured Planctomycetaceae bacterium | reverse complement strand
GGGCTTCGCCCTCGATCATTGGCTATGCAAGGGTCAATAACGGCGGGCAAGGCGAGCTCGCTAAATGGCCCAAATTCTTTTTTCGGGGGGTTGATGCGGGGGGAATCGATGATAGAATACAGTTGTCCCGTTTCTGAAGCGGGATTTCAGATTAGCCGCGCTCTCCCCCCTGGAGCGCGGCTTTTCTTTTGCGCCGTCGGCTTCTCGGCCTTTCTCCAGGTGTTTGTATCGCACACGGTTCCGAGATATCATGGCACTCGTGGAGTTTGATTCCTCTTTACTTAGCAGAAGGAAAACAGCCATGCGACGTACCTTGCTGGCCATTGCCTTGATTATGACTTGCCGCGGAGCGTTTGGGGCCGAGCAGCCCGAGGTCCAACTGCGCGAACCGTGGGAGTCGCAGTACGCCGGCGAAGACGCAACCGGCAAGCACGTCGTGGCCCTTTGGGACTTCAATTCGGCCGAACAGATGAAAGACGCTTCGGGGCACGGGCACGATTTCACCTTGGAGGGCGCGAAGATCAATCCGGCCGGCCGGTTCGGCGCGTGCCTGGAATCGTTCCGCGGCTGGCCCGTCCAAGACAAGCGTCACCAGGCGGTGGTCAAGAACAATCCGGCCCTGACACCCAAGGGCCCCTTCACCGTGGAAATGTGGATCAACGCCAAGCCGGAACTCAACGCCGACTACCCCGGCTCGGTCCTCTTCGACAAGAAATACGTCTCGGACAACGACTACCAATGGCGACTTGGCCCGGCCGACCGCTACGACTCCCGCACAATGGTTATGCACCTGGGGTTCGGGGCCGACACCTCCAGCTACCACTCCGAGCCGGCGAAGTTCGAGTCGGGTGTTTGGCACCATATTGCCTTCACATACGACGGCGCCGGCACGGGAAGCTTCTATCTCGACGGCAAGCCGCACGGTAGCCAGCAGGTGCCTGGCCGAAAAAACATCGTGGCCGGCGGACATAGCCTGTTCATTGGCGACCGCGTTGGCAGCCTCTACCACGGATTCCCCGGCTTGATCGACCAGGTGAGACTATCGAGTGGCGTTCGCCAATTCACCCGCGTCAAGTTCCAACGCACCTCCGGGCGTTCCTGTTTTGCGCGGATGGAACCCGACGCCGGCGCGTCGTTCTCGGTCACCAATTTTCAGCGTGAACCGCTGGTTGGAGCGGTGGTTACGATGTCGCTGGACGGGCTGGGCGAGAAGCAGTTCAAGCTGGCCGAACTCAAGCCGGGCGGTTCGGCGACGATCGACTACCCGATCGACACCTCGTTGCGTCCCGACCCCTACCGTCTAATCGCCCGACTGCAAATACCCGGCCCCAAACCGCACAAGACAGAGGAAGTCTTCATGGTCCGCATAGTGCCGCGTCAGCCGGCGAACCGTTTCCCGGTGGTGATGTGGGGCGGTGCTTCGAGTCAAATGGATCTGCTCAAGGAGATCGGTTTCACGCACGTGCTGGGCGTTGGGGCCGACACACTCAAAATTCTCGAAGCCGGCAAGCCGATCGAGGCATCCAGCCCGGAGCGCGTCGAATCGACCATGCAACTGCTCGATCAGGCCCTGGCCGCCGGCATCACCATGGTGGCCAGCCTGTCGCCCGGCTCGTCGGTGCGATCGAAAGAGGAATTCCAGCGCGTCAATCGCAAGGGCGAGCGGAAAGAGAAGCACCCGAACGTTTGCGGACTGTTTCCCGAGTTGCAGAAGCTCTGCTACAACGTGGGTGCGTCGGTGGCCAAGACATACGGCCGGCATCCGGCATTGGGCGCGGCGATGATCCACACCGAGGTGCGAGGCAGCGGGCATCCGTGTTTCCACGCGCACGACCGCGAGGCGTTCAAGAAACATTCCGGGTTCGACATTCCGGCGGAAGTGTCGAGCAGCCGTGGCGTTGATTACAAGAAGCTGGCCGACTTTCCCGCCTCCCGCGTCATTCCCGACAACCATCCGCTCTACGTCTATTACCGGTGGTACTGGAAGCAGGGCGACGGCTGGCCGGGTTTGAACACGCAGCTTGTGCGCGGCCTGAAGACGATGGGTCGCAAGGATTTTTGGACCTACCACGATCCGGCCGTCCGCGTGGCCAGTGTTTACGGCAGCGGCGGCGAGGTCGATTACCTCTCGCAATGGACCTACTCCTACCCCGACCCGATCCGCATCGGCATCGCCACCGACGAGCTACTGGCCATGGCGGCCGGCTCCAAGAAGCCTCAACGGATAATGAAGATGACGCAGATCATCTGGTATCGCAGCCAGACTGCTCCCAGGGCGAAGGACCCGACGAAGCAACTTCCCTACAAGGCCCAATGGGAGAAGGAGCAGCCCGACGCTCCGTTCATTACCATCGCGCCGATGCATCTTAGGGAGGCGTTTTGGACGAAGATCGCGCGGCCGATCAAGGGCATCATGTACCACGGCTGGAGTTCGCTGGTTCATAACGAGCCGCCGCGCGGTTACCGGTTCACGAACCCCGCCACCCGGCACGAATTGACCCGGCTGACCCGCGAAGTGGTCCGGCCGCTGGGCCCCACGCTGCTGAAGGTGCCGGCGGTAAAGAGCGACGTGGCCTTCCTGGAGAGCTTCGCCTCGCAAATGTTCGCCCGACGTGGTACGTACGGCTGGTGTGGCGGCTGGGGCGGCGACGCATACCTGACGATGCTCTACGCGCACTTCCAGCCGGAAATCGTCTACGACGAAACGATCATCGAACGAGGGCTCGACGGCTTCAAGGTGCTGGTGATGTGCGACTCGGACGTGATTACCCAAAAGATGGCCGAGCGGATCAAGGCGTTCCAGGCCGGCGGCGGAATCATCGTTGGCGACGAGAACACCACGCCGGCAATCAAGCCCGACGTGCTGATGACGTCCTGCAAACGCACCGGCAAGGCCGACGCCGACAAAGCCGTGCTGCTGGCTCTGGCCGCAAAGCTGCGCAACGACCTCGAGGCGAAATCGAAATACGCTCGTTATGTTGACACCTCCAACCCCGAGGTGATTCCCTACCGGCGTCGCCATAAGCAGACCGATTACGTTTTCCTGGTGAACGACCGTCGCGAGTACGGCGAGTACGTCGGGCAACACGGCATCGTGATGGAGAACGGACTGCCGTCCGACGCGGTGGTTTCAATCGCCCGACCGGCCGGATTTGTCTACGATCTGGTCGCCCATCATCAGGTGCCGGCCAAGGCGGCCGACGGCAAATTGGCGGTCGACGTGAGTCTCGGCCCCTGCGACGGCCGGCTGCTGATGGTTTCGGATCGGGCGATCGGCGGCGTGAATGTCAAAACGCCCAAGGAGGCAAATCGGGGCGGTCGAGTGGAGTGCCTGATCGAGGTGATCGGCGCGGACGGCAAGCCGTTGGACGCCGTCGTACCGGTCGAGCTAACCATCCGCGACGCCACGGGCCGCCCGGCCGAATTCTCGGCAAACTACGCGGCGGTCGACGGCAAGCTGCAAGTGGCCTTGGACATAGCGTCGAACGACCCGATGGGCATCTGGCAAGTGGAAGCCCGCGAACTGGCCTCCGGCCGCGCGGCCAGGCAGTACTTCCGCGTACACGGTCCGAAACAATGGCCCCCCAACCTTCAGCCCATCCCCAAGGACGCCGCCAACCCGGTTCAGCCGCAAGGGTAGATACCGCCAAGGCTGAATTGGTTGCCGTTACGCAGAGCGGTTGGTAGTCGGTCCCCTTCCCCTTTGGGAGAGGGGAGAGCGTGGTCGTAGGGGAAAGTTATTCTTCCTTCGCTCCTGATGCCCCTTGCCGGCTAAACGCAATACCGTTCGTGTTTCGCGGGAATTGATGTTAGCCCGGTCGCCTGCGACCGGAAAACTGGGGAATCCACCGCACAATCCGGTCGCGGGCGACCGGGCTAACAGTGAATCACGAACGGTATTGCGCCTAAACGACTGTCGACAACGTAAACAACCACGCAACGCTTTGGGAGCATTCGGGTTATGCCATGCCATCGCAATAACGTAGTCCCCGGCTTCAGCCGGCTGGCCATTTTCATAGCTTGAAATTGGCCGCGCGACCTGATATGTTCATTTGTGCTGGAGTAGGTCGTTGGAGCCTGCAACCGCAAGGAAATCACGACCGAACGAAGCGGTCCATCTGAATTGTTGGGCCGCTGAAGGATGCGTCCAACAATTACGTCGGCACGTGGAAAAATTCCGTCGCCGGCGCGCTGTTCGGGCGGGCGCGGGCCGGTTTTTCGCTGACTATCATGATATTTGAATTGAAAACGGCTGAATTGTTGAAAACCTTCGTCTTATGCCTCCAAAAAAGCAAAGGTTATCGAATGATGTGCTTCTCGCGATCAAAACTCAAAACGGTTCTCTGGTTGGCAATGTCGATTTCAGGCGCGGGCTTCGCCGATGCGGCCGAAGACGGCAAGGCGAAAGATGGACCGCAAGGCGAGCGGCCGAATATCGTTTGGATCACGTGCGAGGATATTAGTCCTAATCTGGGCTGTTACGGCGACAGCTACGCGAACACGCCGAACTTGGATCGCCTGGCCGCCCGGGGAATTCGCTATACGAACGCCTTCACGCACGCGGGCGTGTGTGCTCCGTCGCGTTCGGGGCTGATAACGGGGATGTATCCCACCTCGTTGGGATCGCACCACATGCGTTGCAGGACGACGCTGCCCGAGTTCGTCAAGTGCTTTCCCGAATACCTTCGCGACGCCGGCTACTTCTGCACCAATCACTCGAAGACCGACTACAACTTCGCCGTGCCGCGGAAAGCCTGGGACGTTCCCAGCGGCGGGAAGGCCCATTGGCGGAATCGCAAGCCGGGCCAGCCCTTCTTCAGCGTGTTCAACCTGACGATCACGCACGAGAGCCGGATTCGGGCCAAGTACGCGAAGCTCGATCACGATCCGGCCAAGGCCGTCCCGCCGCCATACTTGCCCGACACGCCGCTGGTCCGCCGCGACTGGGCCCGATACCACGACCTTATCACGCAGATGGACTCGCAGGCCGCCGGCATCCTCCGCCAGCTTGAAGAGGACGGCCTGGCCGACGATACGATCGTCTTCTTCTTCGCCGACCACGGCGTGGGGCTGCCGAGGGCCAAGCAGTGGATCTACGACGCCGGCACCCACGTGCCGCTGATCATCTTCTTCCCCGAGAAGTACCGCCGCCTGGCCCCGGCCGGGCCCGGCTCGGTCGTCGATCGGCTGGTCGGCTTCGTCGATATCGGGCCGTCCGTGCTGAGCATGCTCGGGCTGAAGATACCGGATCACGTCCAGGGCGTGCCGTTCCTGGGTCCGCAAGCGGGCGAGCCGCGCCAGTACTTGTACGGCGTCCGCGACCGGATGGATGAACGCTACGACATGAGCCGCACCGTCCGCGACCGCCGCTACAAGTACCACCGAAACTACTTCCCCGCCCGGCCCTTCGCTCCCTGGCTCGACTACATGGAGAAGCTGGCCACGATGCGGGAGTTCCGGCGGCTGGCGGCCGAGGAGAAGCTCGAAGGCGTGCAGGCCTTCTTCATGCAAGACACCAAGCCGGTCGAGGAGCTATACGATATTCAGGCCGATCCCGACGAACAGGTCAACCTGGCCGACTCGCCCGAGCACCAGAAAACACTGAAACGCATGCGGGCGGCCCATTTTGACTGGGTCAAAGGCACGCTCGACTTGGGGCTGCTGCCCGAGCAGTACATGCGCGATCGGGCACGCGGCACGTCGGAGTACGAGCTTGCCCGGCAGGGTGGCGATGCGCTACCCCTCGACCGGATACTTAACGCGGCCATCCTCTCGGCCGAGGGTTCCAAGGCCGTGCCCGAGTTGCTCAAGCGGTTCGACGACGAGGAGGCGGCCGTCCGCTTCTGGGCCGTGATCGGTTTGACCAACGCGGGCGCTCGGGACCAGGCATCCGTCAAGGCCCTTCAGAAGTCGCTGGCCGACCCGGCGGTTGAGGTCCGGATTGCGGCGGCCGAGGCCCTTTGCCGAATCGACCATGAAGAGGCCGCCTTACCGCTGTTGGCCAAGGAACTTCGTAACGAAAGCAGTTGGGTCGGCCTGCAAGCAGCCAACGCCCTGGACCGCATCGGCCCAAAGGCCCTGCCCGAAATCGAGGCAATCCGCAAAGCAAACGCCGACCCCAGCCGCGACAACCTATTCATCCGCTGGACCCTCGGCCACACGCTACGGCAGTTGAGCAAGTAGTTCCCGTTGCGCGGGAGTGATCGGTAAACGGCCCTGCCGTTTCGGCAAGGGTTGGCATGGACACCACGTTCACCGTTTCAGGAAAACGGAAATAATCCAAAACATTCTGCCCGCGTTAACTTCTGGATTGTGATGGAGTTAGGTCGACGGACTCGCGTCCGTCGGATGATTTGCGGCAACCCTTTTCCGGCCGGGTTCGTATACAATACGTTAGCCGCAATTGGGCGTGAAGGCCCCTGCCGATTCCGGTACGGCTATTTTGCAGTCTCAATGATGGCGTGTCTCCCCCGCCGCGCGTCGTGATCCCCTCTGGTCACCAACGTCGAACCGTTTGCCTGGAGATACGCATGTCGACTCGCTCATCACGTCTGTTTGGTCGGTCTCGTTCGCGCAAAGCCCGTAAATATTGCAGGTCGTTGCAGGGCCTCGAATCGCTCGAAGACCGTTTGGCAATGTCCGGCGTCGGGCTGGTCGGCGACGGCCTGCCGGTGATCGACTTTGCGGTCGACAACGCCTGGCAGTCGGGCTACACGGGTGCCATTTCGATTACCAACGACGAAGCCGAGGCCATCGACGATTGGACATTGGAGTTCGATCTTGGCGGGAACGTCACTTCGATGTGGAATGCATCGCTTTCGAGCGTTGTCGACGGCCATCACACCGTCGAGAACGCCGCGTGGAACGGAGCGATCGCGCCGGGGGCAACCGTATCTTTCGGGTTCGTTACCGACGTGAGTTCGGATGTCGTGCCGGAGAACTTCGCCTTCAATGGTGAATCGGCCGATCCAATTTCCGATCCCGACCCGGTGGTTCCGACGCTGTCGATTGACGACGCCACACTGGTCGAGGGTGACTCGGGCAGCCAGCAGGTCAACGCCGTGGTGCGGCTCTCGGAAGCGGCCGGCGGAGTCGTGACGGTGCAATACGCCACGCGAGACGATTCGGCCACGGCCGGAAGCGATTACCAGGCAGCCGGCGGCACGGTGACCTTCTCGCCGGGGCAAACCGAGGCCACGGTGCCGATCACGGTCCTTGGCGATACGCTGGACGAAGCGGATGAATCGCTCCTGGTCAAACTGCACGGTGCCAGCGGGGCGACGCTTGCCGATGCGCTGGGCAAGGTGACCATTACCGACAACGACGAAACCGACCCGACGCCTCCGATCGACGACGACACATTCAAGTTCGATGTCACGTCCGACTGGGGTAGCGGCTTCGGTGGCCAGATCACGCTGACCAACACGACGGACGCGCCATTTACATCGTGGGCGCTGGAGTTCGACTTCGCGGGCGATATTCCGGCCGGCTCGATCTGGAACGCCTCGATCACCAACCGTGACGGCGACCATTACACGATCGAACCGGCGTCGTGGAACCAGACGGTTGCGGTTGGCGGCAGCGTGTCGTTTGGTTTCAACGGCAGCCGCGCCGACGAGACCGTCGTGCCGGCGAACGTCACGATTAACGGTGTTTCGGTCAACCCCGATCCTGACCCCAATCCCGACCCTGATCCGGATCCCGATCCGACGCCTCCGTCCATGTCGGTCGACAGTATCGGCGTGACCGAGGGTGATGCGGGCGCCAAGCTAGCAACGTTGACCTTGCGGCTGTCGAAGGCGGCCGACACGGCGATTACCGTCGCCTACACGACCGCCGACGGCACCGCCAAGGCCGGCGACGATTATCAGACCGCCAACTCATACGTGACCTTCGCGGCGGGTGAAACGGAGAAGACCGTGACCGTGTCGATCCTCGGAGACACGATCGACGAACAGGAGGAGAGTTTCGAGGTCAACTTCTTCTCCGCCTTGGGATTAACGTCGAGCAACGCGAAGGCGACCGTTACGATCCTCGACGATGATTCGAGCAATATTGGCGGCGACAAGCGGGTCGTTGCCTACTACACCGAGTGGAGCATTTATGGACGCGATTACCAGCCGGCCGATATCCCGGCCGAGAATCTCACGCATGTCGTCTATGCGTTCGCCGACATCTCCGACGCCGGGGAAGTAGTCATCTACGACTCGTACGCCGCCACCGAGAAGGCGTTTCCCGGTGATACGTGGGACCAGCCCTTGCGGGGCAACTTCAACCAGTTGCAGATACTCAAGGAGCAGAATCCACATCTGCGAACGTTGATTGCCGTGGGCGGATGGACGCTGTCGGGCAAGTTCTCCGACGTCGCGCTAACCGAGGAGTCCCGAGAGACCTTTGCCGATTCGGCCGTCGCCTTCGTCACGACCTACGGCTTCGACGGCATCGATTTCGATTGGGAGTATCCCGGCGGCGGCGGGCTCCCTTCCAACACCTCTCGGCCCGAGGACGGACACAATTACACATTGTTGGTCGAAGAGGTCCGCGAGAAACTCGATGCTCAATCGGCCATCGATGGAAAGCAGTACGAGTTGACAGTCGCGGCCCCGGCCGGATACGATAAGATGGAGCAGTTTGAGCTTGCCGCCATGGCCGAGCATATCGACTGGTTCAACGTCATGGCGTACGATTTTCATGGCACCTGGGAGAACACGACGAACCATCAGGCTTCGCTCTACCGGGCATCCGGTGATCCCTCCAATTACAGTATCGACGGGACCATCACGGCTTATCTGGCGGCGGGCGTGCCGGCCGATCAGCTCGTGCTTGGCCTTCCGCTTTACGAACGGGGATGGCAGGGCGTCGGCAGCGACAACAACGGGCTGTATCAGACGGCCTCCGGCGCCGCGCCCGGCACTTGGGAACCGGGCAACTTCGACTACAAGGACGTCTACGATCGACTCCACTCTCAACCCGACGAGTATACCCGCTACTGGGACGACGAGGCGAAGGTGCCCTATGTTTATAGTCCCAAGGATGGCGGCACGTTTATCACCTACGAGGACAGGGAATCGGTCAACCACAAGATCGACTACGTTATGGAGCACGAACTCGGCGGCGTGATGTTCTGGGAGCTCTCGGGCGATCTGGCCGACACGTCGAGCAGCGACTCGCTGGTCAATCTGGCGGCCGACCGATTGATAAGGAACGTGGCCGTCTGAGCCCAATATCGTTCATGTTTCTCGTTAGCCCGGTCGCCCGTGACCGGTTCTGGGCGCGGTTTCCTGGCGTCTTCCCGTCGCGGGCGGCGGGGCTAACACTTGCTGTTGCACGGAATCCAATTTGCAGTTCTCCCGGGGTGCAGGAACGGGCTTCTGAAGAGTCTCGCGCAAAGCCGCCAAGTCGCAAAGG
>CAZDHN010000210.1:4897-9439 GCA_964505115.1 uncultured Planctomycetaceae bacterium | reverse complement strand
TCGATACTCGCGTCTCCAGGCTGACAACGTGCTTGCGTTGCAGTTGCAGTTCCGCCGAGTCTTCGATGGTTACCAGGCGTTCCCCGCGCGGCACGAAGCAGGAAAGATTGTTCAGAAGCGTGGTTTTTCCGGAACCGGTTCCGCCGCTGATCAATATATTGATACGCCCTTCGATGGCCACTTGTAGGAAGTTGACCATTTCCGGACAAATCGAATCGAACGCCAGCAGGTCGGATATCTTGAGCGGTTCGTGGCCGAAACGACGAATGGAAAGCACCGGGCCGTTCAGGGCCAAGGGCGGGATGACGGCGTTGATACGCGAGCCGTCGGGCAGTCGAGCGTCGACCATGGGCGATTGTTCGTCGACCCGGCGCCCCACCTGCGACACCACGCGTTGGATGATCTGCATCAGATGCTCGTCGTCGGCGAAGACCGTGTTGGTCTCCTGCAACTGGCCCATGCGTTCCACATAGACCTCGTTCGGACCGTTAACCAGAATATCGGTCACGTCGGGGTCTTGCATGTACGGTTCCAGCGGCCCCAGGCCGAACGATTCGGCCATCAGCTCGTCGATCAAGCGCTCTTCGTCGAGGCTCGATAGCATTTCGGGCCGCGAGCCGAGTAGCCCTTCCGCCAGATTGCGGACGTGGGCCCTAAGGCGCGAGTCGTCGAGCGAACCGATCCGCGAGAGATCGAGCGAGTCGATCAATTCGCGGTGGATACGCGTCTTGAGTTTCTGGAACTCCGATTCAAAGCCGTTGTCCGGCTGCTGGTCGGTTCCCTCAAGGTCGCCGGCCAGCGTTTGGGGCTTGGCCTTTTTATTACGAGAAAGACTCATCTTCATGCCGTTTCACTCCCGGCAGAGGTTTGCACACTACGAGCGAACGAAGAGAAGCTGCGGCTGATTCGCGACATTTTGGACAACTCGGCCAGCGGCACGCCCCGATTGACCGCCCGGTTCATGGCCGGTTGATCGTCGGGAATTGCCTGAAAGACTTGGATACCGAGAAGCTCTTCCACCTTGGCCGCCTCGATCTGGCCACGTTGACCCGAGCGACCCAGCACCAGGCGGAAGCGGTCGCGCGAAATACCGAGCGAAGCGGCCGTATCCAGTGCCCAGCGAGCGCGTCGCAGACCCGGCACGTCGGCACGAACGATCAGGCCGACGAAATTCGCCAACCGCATCGCTTCAATTTGCGCTTCGCCCAGCGAGTGATCCAGGTCCAGGACGGCTACCGGATACATCCGCCGTAAGAGAATAATCAATTGTCGGACGGCCTGGCGATCCAGGGCGTCTTGGGCAGCGCCGCCTTCGGCCGAATAGCCGGCCTGGGCCAGCACGTGCACGCCCGACCCGTGACGCACCATCGCGCCGTCGAGCAGCTTTCGATCCAGCCGCTCCCATTGCGCGCAGATGTCGTCCAAGGTATGCGTCGGCTCGATGTCCATCAGCAGGGAAAGATCGCTGGGAGCCGGCTTGAGATCGACCAGGGAAACCTGATCCGGCATGGCGCCCGCCAGGCGAACGGCCAGATTCACCGCCGTGGTGGAAACCCCGACGCCGCCGCTGGGAGAGTACAGACAGATTACGTTGCCCCGACGACTGGGAACGGCGCCCTCGGCCTCGATCTTCGTTACCGCCTCGGACAACTCCTCGCGAAGCCGGCCGATTTCCAGGAACTCCCGGGCGCCGGCACGCATCGCCTCGCGTATGGCGGGCACCGTCACGTTTTCGCCCACAACCAGAATCGGCGCGCCGGCAACCTGATCGGCGGTGCGGATCGCAACCAAGGCCTCTTCGCGGGCGTCGCCCATCGCGACCATAACCAAGTCCAGATTATCGCCAGCCAGCCGGCCGGGCAGGTCGTCGTAAGCGACGGCATCTTCGGCCTCGCAGGTCAATCCCTCGCCGAGCAAGATACGCCGAAGCTGCTCGCTCCGTGGTTGCTGGTCATCCGCTAATACGATCCGCATGGTATTACCTCAAAGGTTCTCAAGTTCCTCAGTGCGAAACAAGAAGTTTGTGGATATAAGTGTTCCGGCCCGGTTGCGAAGCGTGATTCGGCGAGGCCGTCCAGGTCGTGTGATTCACAATGAAACAAGGCTCGATAATCGCCGTCAGTCGCCCGTCCGAGTCGATCTCCGCACGGTAGACAGTTGCCGCGACGAAGCCGACCAATTTGGCTTGGGTGCCACTGAAGTTTTCATAAAGCGGGAATACCCGCGTCGGCGTCGTGCTGATCGCCACTGCGTTCAGCGCGTACGCCAGATTGCCGTTCAGGCTGGGATAACTCTCCGGATCGACCCATTGGATGGCCGGCGTCGACAAGGTAAAGGTAGGCGTCGCGGTGATCGGGCCCAATCGGCCGCTCGGAAGATCGTCGGCACACAGCCCTGCCGCGATCTGCCCAGTCAATACGCTCACGTTGATCGATCCGTCATAAAAGGTCAAAACCGCGTTGGCGTCGGTCGCGTCGGCGGCACTCTTGGCCAATCGTAGTTGCAGCTCGCAGATTCCGTTTCCGCCGGGTGCGGTGTTTGGATGGTTGTCGGAACCGGCCGGCCGTTCGGTGTTCCAGGCGTCGACCAGTATGGCAATGGGCAGGACCGGCGAATTGGCCGTGGCCGTGGGCCGAAATCCGATTACCAGGTTATCCAACGTGGCGAAGGAGCCGCCCAGCACGTCGGCCGTTCGATCCTGTCCACCAACGCTTAGAAGATATCGGACCGGATGGCTGTCGGCGGCCAATCGTCGGCATTCCACGTACAGGGTGTTGTGCTGGGGAACGGGGGTCGGCACGACGCCCTGATCGGGTAGCGGTCGGGCATCTTCAAACCGGAATGGGCCCGACTGCCGCGTTACGTCTGGCACATAACCCGAAGTCACGCGCACGTCGCCCGGGTCGAGTTGCAGCGATCGGCTCCTCGTTTGGTTGTTCAGGTCGCGGTACGATTCCGATACGGCGACGGCGTCGACAAAATCGTCCGTCTGGTCGGGCACCGGCGTATTGGCGAAATCGAGCAAGATGTCTTCATCCAACAAGGCCGGAGCGGCGGCCAAAGCCAGGATGTCGGCTCTCTGCTGCGCGCTCCGATTAACCGTCACCAAGTAGTTCCAGTTCCAAACCCAGGCCGCCATCAACAGGCTCAGCAGCAACACCCACATCATCAGACATGCAACCGCTCCCCGCCGCGCGGCGTTACGTTGCTTCCGCCGCGAGTTGGCGATCGGCAATCGGGTTGTGAACCGAGGGGCCAGCATAGTTGATAGTTGATGGTTGATGGTTGATAGTTGATAGTTGATAGTATTTGTTGGCTACTGCTACTTCTGATCGGCCTCTACGTGGACCTCGATCACCTGGCGAGCCGCGCCGCCGGCTTGTCCCGGCGCGACTACGGGCGTGGCCTGGCTTTTCGGCGGAGCCAGCGTGGGCCGGTTCGTGCCCTCGGTGAGCTGCTTCATCCGGGCCTTATCCCTTTCCTTCTTCTCGCAACTCTTGCAGGGCTTCTTGCCGGAGGCGGATGCGTCCGAAGTACTGGTAGAACTGGCCGCCAATGCCTCGGCCGCGGCCGCATCCTTGCCCTCGGACATCGCCGTGGCAACGAGTGACTCTTGAATCTGACCGGCTTGGAAACTGACCTCTTGCATCGACCCGCCACGCCAGATCTGGGCCGTTTGGCTGACCTGCTCGGGCTCCGGCGGCAACGGATCCAGACCCAAGAGCGAATTCGGATTGACCAAATCGCGGCCGTCGCCGACGTCGGCCAGGGCGTCGTCTTCCTGGCTGCTGCGAAGCGTGACACTCAGCGTGCCGTAACGCTGAGCAAGGATCAGCTTGTTGGCCTGCTCCGAGGTGGCCGCCACCGTGATGTTTCGCAATTCTTCGCTGGCGCGATCCTCGCTGCGTGGGAAGCGGTTCTGGCTGGTCGCCAACACCTGGATTCGACGCAACAGGGTCAGCGTGGCCATGCCGTCCAACTGCGGATTACTTCCCTCGACAGTCAGCGAGATGTCCACATACGACTCGGGCTGAATCATGCCGTTCAGCGCGCTGTTGGCGTTCACCTGCAAGGTGACGGCCCGGTAGCCGGGCGGCAATTGCTCGGCCAGCCTCGGAACCTCGCCCACCCCGTACAGGTCCTCTTCCTTAATCGGCTGGCCCGCCATGATCGTCGACTTGACCAGACGGAACAACGTCCGCGACTTCATTTGAACCACGCCCTCGGGAAGCTTTTCCAAGGGAACCTGGATGATGTCAACATCTTCCGAACGGATTCGCACGTACTTGGGCAAGTTGACCCGCGGTACCACGATCGTGGCTGTCTTCGGTCGGGCCGCCGGAGCCAACAGAGGCACCTGGTTCAAGTAGTGACGCGCGGCGTACGCTACGCCCAATCCAAAAAGGATGGCGAACACGCCAATGGTCACGGTGCCGGGACTAATGCGTTTCATCTGAAAATTCTCCTCGGTGAACCTTCACGGTTGCCTAATGCGAAGTTGTGGTTCGTTGTTCACTATTCCTTGCGCATCGCGTATCGAGC
>CAZDHN010000210.1:0-4887 GCA_964505115.1 uncultured Planctomycetaceae bacterium | reverse complement strand
GGTGAACCTTCACGGTTGCCTAACTGGAAAAGACTGTTAAGTTTCTGACGATGTTTCGGGTTGCTTGTACAAAAAAGTTCGCGTCTGGATACTTGATCCCACGCTTATTCCTTACGCATGACGTATCGAGCTGTTACCTTCTTGCCGGTCAAATCGAAGCCGGGTGTTCCCCGCAAGGCGTTTAGGGCCGCCTTGTCGGCGTCCACGCTAACCGTTACCGAGACGCTGCTGCCGGTCGGCAGGTTTTCCCAACCGGTCGGCTCGATGACCACCGGATCCACGTACGCCGCGAACCGCCAGCTATTCAACGATCGCTCCACCGCCTGCTGAACAACCGGCGAAGTTGCGCCGGGCAGGGTGGCTTCGCGGGCGCCGACCGCCGCCGCCGCTTGGATCGCCTGTGTTCCCAGCAAATACGTGCTGAACTGGACGACGGCCAGCAGAACCAGCAGTATGATTGGCAAGACAAGGGCGAATTCGAGCGACGCCACGCCTCGACGCATATTACGCAAACCGCCCATCTTCCGGCCAGGCCGGCGGGACGGTTTCGGAGTGGCTCTAAGGGTGCTCATTAAACAGACTCGGGTGTGCTTTTTTAGTGCGGCAGTTCAGGGCCGCTTTCTGACTCATCAGGTCGCCAATAGCCTCGCAGGGTGCCACTGCCGGCCGTGACAGACTACTAGTTGAGACCTCCGTTGGCGATCAGCCAGGCCAATACGGTCCAAGTGCTCAGTGCCACGGGCACGGCGAACGGTATCGTTCGCGTGCGTCGCTTGGGCGACTTGGCCGTTGCCCGTCGTGTTTCTCCAAAACGTCTCTTGGTCGCAAACACACCCCGTGTTGCTCCGCTATGGATCATTACGGCCAAAGCCGCAACGGCCGCGAAAATTGTGCTTACGGCAAATGCGGCCAGCACGCACTGGGGTCCCAACCAGGCACCCAACGCGGCCAATAGTTTCACATCTCCCGCCCCGCTACCGCCGAACAGCCATGGAATAAACAGCAATGCGAAGCCCACGCCGAAACCGGCCAACGAGGTCAACGCGCCCCAGCCGGTAGGTGCAAAGGCGTGGTAGGCCAAGCCCGACAGGGCGGCCGGCACGGTCAGGTAGTTCGGTATGCGATGCATCCGCGCGTCGGTCGCCGCCGCCAAAGCGACGTATAACCCAACCGCCGCATAAAAAACCACCATTTCCTGCATCCTGTTTCTTCCGCCTGCCTGTTCGGTCTCTGTTTCTGTTTTGAAGGCCCCACTGCTCTCCGGAACGAGCATTAGGGGAACGGATCGGAACGTAGACGCTCGTTGATGCTGGTATCCGGCGAAATTCCCGGGTATGGATCGGTGTAGCCACCGTAATCCATTCCCAATGGATCGCACGGACTGACCTCGACGGTCCAACTCTGATCGATGTGCATTGCGGCTTCCGCCACGTCGCCCAATTCTTCGACTACGGCGTCGCGAGCGGCTGACAGGCCGCCGACGATGCCGATGATCACCAAGGTAATCACGAGTATCCACTCGAAAGTCAACGCGCCGTCTTCATCATGCCTGAAGCGTTTTAGCAATCTCTTCACGATTGGCTCTTTCCTGTTGTGCGCATCGACTATGCAAAGATCAATAAACCCGAATGACTAGGGAACACAACTCGTCACCGGGCCCTGGCTGACTACTGGGTATTTTGGCCGCTCGGCCCCATGGCCGGGCTGCCCGTAGCAGGTCGGTAGAGAATCGGCGAAACCGAATTCGTTGGCCCCCGCCGCGCAGCCACCGGCTTCACCGGCTTTAACCGTGTAACTCTGGTCGACACTCACGACGGCCCCGACCACGTCTCCCAGTTCGCTGATCAAAGCATCACGGACCGCCGAAACGCCGCCCACAATGCCGATAACAATCAGCGTGAGCAACAGTATCCACTCGAAAGTAAGGACGCCCTGGTCCTCCCGCCTCAGCCGCTTGAAAAAAACGATCACGTCATAGTTTCCTTGTTGTGAGGCACGCTGCCGTGCTGGGCAGCCCGCCCGATTGGGCCAACGACTGTTAGGTCTCATGGCTGCCACACGAGGCCACGGCGCCTTGACTTCGAGCCGGACAATCCGGCCGTTTCTCCGAGATGCCAGCCTCGTCGGTAAACGCCGAATCCGACGCCCCGTCGGCCGAGCAATCAGGAGTCTGGATGCCCCACGGCGTCATAATCGAATAGCTCTGATCCAGCGATATAACCGCCTCGGCAACGTCCCCAAGCTCGGTGATCATCGCGTCTCGTACCGCGCTAAGTCCACCAACAACCCCGATCACAAGTACCGTGATCAGCAGAATCCACTCGAACGTCAAAACACCTTCATCCTCTTGCCACACGCGATTCAACGGTATTCTCACAACGTAACTCCCTGTGCTTGTGCCCTCGCTAGACAAATAGTAGATACTCAATGTGGTGGGTAGTCAGTTACGCCAGCATCAGAATCCTGCCTGCATGTATACCCGACACACTAAACTACGCAGACTTCCCATTGCACATTGCATTCCCATTTTATCTATTATCGCCATCTTCACCGGGAACTGCGGGCAACCACTGTTCCCGTCAGGGGTTACGACCGGCCAGCCTCCTTTGTGGCACGTCTCGAATGGGGGTGGATGTTTCGTTTTTTTAACTTGGTTCGGGGAATCCGGCGAATAGTGTTCACTTTTTGGCATGGCCGAATGGGGGGTGTCTTGGCGGCTAACCAGGATTATTCATCACTTGAGCGTAACCGGAAGCGTAAACGAGGGAGGCCAAACGAATTTGGTCCTCTAACCGTCACACATACGATGAGACACTGTCTCGCGGTAGGCGCGAAGCCAAATGCAATAGAACAGCCGCCGAGCGCCCCTCGCTTACGCTGCGCGCTTACGATTGGTCCGTGAATAATCCCCTACTATTGACCCTTGCATAGCCAATGATCGAGGGCGAAGCCCGGTTCCCCGGCGGAACCCCCCTTGATCCGCGCATTGACTATGCAAAGATCAATAAGTGTGTTCGCCGGCAACGCCTGCCACGCGTGTACGCCCCCGCCAGCCAGATTGCCCGCCAGCCAGATTCGAGGTACGGCAGCCAAGCCGGCGCGCACGAAAAACTCCGCAGTGGGTGTATCCCCACCGCGGATTAAGTTTGTCACGCAATTGTCTCAGGCGGCCCGTTGCCGGCTTCCCCTGAAAACTCAGGGCAAGACCAATACATGGGCCCACCTCTTGGACCGGACCAACTAGGAGCAGTTATCTCTCGTTGGTCGGGCTGCAGCTACCCACGGCCCCCTGTGAGATAATGGGAGTGCCGGGCCGCTCTTCTTTGATCCCGGCCTCGTCGGTGAACGAGGAGTCCGACGCGCCGTCGCCAATACAATCGGGAGTCTCGACTTCCCACGGTTGCAGGATCGTGTAGCTCTGGTCGAGCGAGATCATCGCCTCGGCCACATCACCCAATTCGGTAATTATGGCGTCACGCACGGCGCTTAATCCACCGACTACACCGATCACAAGCACGGTGATCAGGAGGATCCACTCGAAGGTCAAGACACCCTCGTCCTCCCGCCACACTCGGTTTAACATACTCTTCACGCTCAGCTCCTTTGTGCCTTGCACTACGGAAACGTTTCCTGCCGGTTCTACGCCGAACCGACACCCCTCCGACGTGACGGGACGCCGACGCCGAGGGCTTCACCCGCCAATAAAGCACATGTCATGCCAAGTCCCCCTGTCTTCCGCTGTTTCCCCAGTGTGTCGCGGCTAGTCGTATCAGTGCCAGGGGTTATGATTACGCCCCCGCCGTACGTCAGTGCCACGACACTGGAGCCGTGCGATTAGATCGTTGAACTATTGGCGACCGAACCGAGAGGACATGTAAACCCGCCTATACAGGCCCAATGGGGGCCCTTCGCCATGCTTGCCGGACGCCTCGGGCCAGCAAACGCTCGGCGACTGACGCTTTAGGGGGATTGCGTCCTGGGTGGCGTGAAAACCTGAGCGAGTCCAATCAATCCGGAAAACGGTCCAATCTCTTGACATGGCCGGGGTATTTCAGTCACAATAGGTTTGTATGGGGGTTTTGGGGGATGTGGCCTTTGGGCGCGATGCCGACAGCCATCCGTCAACTCCCGATAGGAACACGCATGTTGAAGCCACTCATAAAACCACTGGCGTTTCTTGCCGGCCTCTCGGTGTTGGTCGGTGTAGTGGCCGCGCGCGTGGCTCATGCCGTCCCGACCATTCTACCGATGGCCGAGCACACGCTGGATCTGCCGCGAAGCAAAAGTGCTTCGAGCGCCTTGGGCATGAGCGTCACCTATAGCGACGAGTTCGACCGGTACTACGGCGTTGACGGCAGCAACGTCGAGTACTCGGCCTACGTTTGGGACGACGAGGGCACCTTGCTGCAAACGGTCGAGCACTATGGCCTCGACTTCCGAGCGATCTACTACAACGATAATACCGGTAACATCGAAGCGACTACCCACGAAGCAAGGGCGCCCGCAGGTACTGACAAGGTCCTGGAGGGTCTCTTTACGCTGGGCATCGACTCCAGCGACTTTTTAGCGGACCTGGGCAATCCGTTGGTGACTCCCAACGGCGTGTTCACGCGAACCTTGACCGCGCTGCCCAGGCTGAGCGGCGACGACGTAGTGCCGGCGTACGATGCCGCGCGAGACGTCTTCTATTCCAGGGCCGGCACCAGCAACACGGTCAACGTGGTCAGGCGCAACAACGATCCGAGTGGCGATCCGAACAAACTCGCTGGTTCTCTCGTTCGCGACTTTGTTCTGAAGGATTGGCCCTCGTCCGACACGAACATGCAGCAGAACTTCATCGGCTTCGACCCGGCTTGCGACTGGTTGATCACTTTCTGCACCAAGCCG